>NZ_JAAGPC010000061.1:0-46524 GCF_017104595.1 Burkholderia sp. Tr-20390
TATTCGAGGATTTCCACCGACATGAGCGACACGACCCACCTCGGCGGCGCGCTGCCGCCGCTCTCTTCCCCCGGCGCGCGCGACGCCGGCACGCGTTTCCGGATCGTGCCCGCGCGCCACCGGTCGCGCACGGCCGGCACCGTGCTCGCCGTCGCGCTGATCGCGATCGTCCTGCATTCGATTCTCGGCAACCCGCAATGGGGCTGGCCGGTGTTCGCCGAATGGTTCCTGTCGCCGCCGGTGCTGTCGGGGCTCGCGCGCACGCTGGTGCTGACGCTGCTCGGCGCGGTGTTCGGCCTCGTGCTCGGCGCGTTCGTCGCGCTGGCCCGGCTGTCGCGTTCGCGGCTGCTGTCGGCGAGCGCTTGGACCTTCGTGTGGCTGTTCCGCTCGATTCCGCTGATCGTGCTGCTGCTCATCCTGAACAACCTCGGCTACCTGTACGAGCATGTGCGGCTCGGCGTGCCGTTCACCGACATCGTCTGGTTCGACACGCCGACGACCGACCTGATCAGCCCGTTCCTCGCGGCCGTGCTCGGCCTCACGCTGCACCACGCGGCGTTTTCCGCGGAGGTGATTCGCGGCGGCATTCTCGCGGTCGACCAGGGCCAGCTCGAGGCGGCCGCCGCGCTCGGGCTGCCGCGCGGCCGCCAGACCACGCGGATCGTGCTGCCGCAGGCGATGCGCGCGATCCTGCCGACCGCGTTCAACGACCTGATCATGCTCGCGAAAGGCACGTCGATGGTCTACGTGCTCGCGATGCCCGAGCTGTTCTATACGGTGCAGGTGATCTATCGCCGCAATCTCGAAGTGATTCCGCTGCTGATGGTCGCCACCGTCTGGTACCTGATCATCCTGACCGTGCTGTCGGCCATCCAGGTGCAGGTCGAGCGGCACTATGCGCGAGGGGCGCTGCGCAACCCGCCGCCGTCCGTCATCACGTTCGCGCTCGCGCGCCTCGGCGTGCTGTGGCGGCGTGTCGCGTCCCGTCACGCGGCATCGGTCGCGCAGGCTCACGGTGATAGCGACGCGGCGACCGCCGTCGCGCCGCGCGCCGGCGGCGAAGTGGCCGTGCATGGCGTGTCGAAGCAGTTCGGCATGCAGCGCGTGCTCGACAACGTGTCGTTCGTCGCGCCGCGCGGCAGCGTGACCGCGATCGTCGGGCCGTCGGGCTCGGGCAAGTCGACGCTGCTGCGCACGATCAACCATCTCGAACGCGTCGACGACGGCTTCATCGACATCGACGGCGAACTGATCGGCTATCGCCGCGACGGCGACGTGCTCTATGAACTGAAGGAGCGCGACGTGCTGACGCGGCGCACGGCCGTCGGGATGGTGTTCCAGAACTTCAACCTGTTCCCGCACCTGACCGTGCTCGAGAACCTGGTCGAAGCGCCGGTCGTCGTCGGCGGCATCACGCGCGACGCCGCCGAACGCATCGCCCGCACGCTGCTCGCGCGCGTCGGCCTCGCGGACAAGGCCGATGCGTACCCGCGCCAGTTGTCCGGCGGCCAGCAGCAGCGCGTCGCGATCGCGCGGGCGCTCGCGCTGCGCCCGAAGGTGCTGCTGTTCGACGAACCGACGTCGGCGCTCGATCCCGAGCTCGTCAACGAGGTGCTCGACGTGATCAAGGAACTCGCGCGTTCGGGCACGACGCTCGTGATCGTCACGCACGAGATCGGCTTCGCGCGCGAAGTCGCGGACAACGTGCTGTTCATGGAGCGCGGGCGCATCGTCGAAGCCGGGCCGCCGGCCGTCGTGCTCGATGCGCCGTCGCATCCGCGCACGCGCGCGTTCCTGTCGCGGGTGCTGTGATGCGCGCCGCTCCCGACCTGCGAGGTGCCGCACGATGACCGACCGACGCCAGTTCATGACCGCCGCGCTGGTCGCGGCAGCGGGCAGCCTTCCGTGGCACGCGGTGCAGGCAGCCGCCGCGACCGCGGATCTCGATCCGCGCCAGGCCGGCCGCCCGCGCGCGCAACCCGACGACGCGGCGATCCGTGCGGCAGCCGGCTACCGCTGGGTACGCGACGGTGCGTTCACGGTCGCGATTTCACCGCACGCGCCGCCCGTGTCGACCTACGCGACCGACGCGCGCACCGTGGTCGGCGCCGATCCCGACTATGCGCAGCTCGTCGCCGACGCGCTCGGCCGCACGCTCGTGCTGCTGCCGATCGCGTGGGCCGACTGGCCGCTCGGGCTGACGTCCGGCAAGTACGACGCGGTGATCTCGAACGTCGGCGTGACCGAGAAGCGCAAGGAGAAATACGATTTCACGACCTACCGGCTCGGGCTGCACGGCTTCTACGTGCGCACCGGCAGCCCGATCGCGAAGCTCGCCGAACCGAAGGACATCGCCGGCCTGCGCATCATCACCGGCGCGGGGACGAGCCAGGAGCGCATCCTGCTCGAGTGGAACAAGCGCAACGTGGCGCAGGGGCTGAAACCGGCCGAGCTGCTCTATTTCGACGACGATGCGGCGTCGCGCGTCGCGCTGCTGTCGGGTCGCGCCGATGCGGAGCTGAACCCGAATGCGTCGCTCGCATACGAGGCCGCACGCACCGGCAAGATCCGCCGCGTCGGCGTCGTCAATGCGGGCTGGCCGGCCAACGCCGACGTGGCGATCGCGACGCGGCGCGGCAGTGGGCTCGCGCCCGCGCTGACGCTGGCGACGAACGCGCTGATCGGCAGCGGCCGCTACGGGCAGGCGCTCGCGCGCTGGGGTTTGCAGAGTGAAGCGATCGCGCGTGCGGAGACCAATCCGCCGGGGCTGCCGTCGTTTTGACGGCGTCGACGGGGCGATGCCCGACATGACATCGCCCCGGCATGCCACGATGGCAATGCCGGGGCGCGTCGAAGCAACATCGTTGGCTGCAGGAGCCTACGCGGTCACCGCCGCGTGATACCGGTCGAGTTCCGCGACGTGCGCATGAATCGCCGGAATCAGCTCGCGCCCGTAATCGAGCGCATCGTCCAGCGGATCGAACCCGCGAATCAGGAACGTCGACACGCCCAGCCGGTAATACGCACCGAGCGCCCGCGCGACCTGTTCCGGCGTGCCGACCAGCGCGGTCGAATTCCAGCGCGCGCCGGTCAGGTTCGCGACACCCATCCACAGCCGCTCATCGAGCACGTCGCCCTGCGCGGCGGCCGCCATCAGCCGTTGCGAACCTGCATTCTGCGGCGCATGGTCGGCGATCGGCTGGCCGTTCGCGAGCCGTGCCGCGCGCACGCGTTCGCGGATCGCCTCGGCCTTCTCCCATGCGGCCGCCTCGGTGTCGGCCACGATCGGCCGGAACGACACGCTGATGCGCGGCGCACGCCCGAACGGTGCGGCGGCTTCGCGCACGCGTGCGATTTGCTCGCGCACCGACGCGAGCGGCTCACCCCACGTCATGTAGACATCGGCATGCTCGCCCGCGACCGCCAGCGCAGCCGGCGACGAACCGCCGAAATAGATCGGCACGTGCGGCCGCTGCGCGCCCTTCACGAGCGGCGACGCACCGCGCAGCCGATAGAACGCACCGTCATGGTCGACCGGCGCGTCGGCTTGCCAGATCCGTTTCAGCACGTCGAGATATTCGCCGGTGCGTCGGTAGCGCGCGTCGTGCGGCACGAAATCGCCGTCGCGCTGCAGGTCGGCATCGTCGCCGCCCGACACGACGTTCAGCGCCAGCCGGCCGCCGCTGAACACGTCGAGCGTCGCGATCTGCCGCGCGGCGGCCGACGGCACGATCACGCCCGGCCGGTGCGCGAGCAGGATGCGGATGCGTTCGGTCGCGGCAGCCGCGAACGACGCGACGATGAAGCCGTCCGCCGCGTTGCTGAAATGGCCGACCAGGATCTGGTCGAAGCCGGCGGCCTCGTGCGCCTGCGCGAAGCGGCGCACGTAGTCGGGCTGGACGGCCGCGCCGCCCGGTACGTCGACCTCCGCGCCGGGTGTCGCGGTGATCATGCCGATGATGTCGACTGGCATGTCGGGATGTCCTTGGGGTGCTCGATTGGAAATCGTGGCCGGGATGGCCCGCTTACTGCGCGGCGGCCGTCTTCTGCGCCGGCGCCGCGAACGCGCCCGCATACGAGCGGTCGAGCAGCTTCGACGTGTCGTACGCGGCCGGAATCACGCCGGCCTTGTACAGGAAGTCGGCCGTGTTCTGCGCGTCCTTCGCGGCCGTCTCGTCGACCGGGCCGACGCGCTGCTTCGCGTTGTTGAGCCAGCGGTACGCGACGTCGGGTTCGAGCTTCGCGCGCTTCGCCCACAGGTCCGCGTACTCGCGCGGATGGCTGTCGACCCACTGGCGCGCGGCGACGACGCGCCGCAGGAAATCGGTGAGCTCGGCGCGCTTGCCGGAGGCGGCCTGCTCGTTCGCGGCGACGAAGCTCAGCGCCGGCATCAGCCCCTGCGCGGTCGTCACCGGTCGCGCACCTTGCCGCAACGCGAGCGTGCTGACGAACGGCTCCCACAACGACACGGCGTCGACCGAGCCGTTCGCGAGCGCGTTGGTCGCATCGATCGGCATCAGGTACGCGTACTTGACCGAATCGGCGCGCAAGCCCGCGTGTTCGAGCGCGCGCAGCACGAGCTGCTGGCTCCACGCGCCGCGCCATACGGCGATGGTCTTGCCCTGCAGGTCGGCCACGGTGCGCACCGGCGAATTCTTCGGCACGAGGATCGCGACGCCGTCGAGGCTCTGCCGCGACACGGCGACCACCTTCACCGGCGCGCCGCGCGCGGCCAGCGTGAGCAGCGCGGAATCGCCGAGAAAGCCGACGTCGATCGCATTGCCGTTCAGCGATTCGGCGACGGGCGCCGCGGCCTGGAAATGCTTCCACTCGATCGTGTAAGGCAGGTCCTTCAGCACGCCGGACGCCTCCATCGACGCCTGGATGTTGAAGTAGTTCTGTTCACCGACGCGCAGCGTGACGGTGTCCTTGGCCATGCCCGGCTGCGCTGCAAGCGCCAGCAAGAGTGCCGTGACGATTCGACTCAACAACGTGATCTCCCGGAGGGTTGGCGGACGGCCGCGCGCGGGCGGCGCCCGTGGTCCGCCGTGCACGGTGGTCGGCGGAACGGATGGAACCGCTGAAGATACGTCGATCTTCATCATGAAACAAACGCAATATTCTTCTATGCAAAGATGCAAATGTTTTATGACATGGCAGGCGTCGCCGGATGCCGCCGGCCGCGCTCGAGGGAATCCGGTTCGAATGAATCCTCGACAGATATTTCGTGCGCGAAATAAATCACGGACTATATTTCGCATACGAAATAACTACCCGTAACGAGGACAGCCATGACCTCCGAGCCCATCGAGTTTTCCGCCGCCGACGGCTACGCGCTGCACGGCACGCTGTGGTCGCCGGACGCGCCGCCGCGCGCGCTGGTGCTGATCCATCCGGCAACGGCCGTGCCGGAGCGGCTGTATGCGGGCTTCGCGCGCTTCCTGACCGAACGCGGCTTCGCGGCGCTCACCTACAACTATCGCGGCATCGGCGCGTCTCGCCCCGCGCGCCTGGGTGCGTTGAAGGCCCGCATGCGCGACTGGATGGAACTCGACGTGGGCGCCGCGACCGCGTGGGCGCGGCAGGCGTACGAAGGCTTGCCGCTGCTGGCGGTCGGCCATAGCGTCGGCGGGCACGCGATCGGGCTGTCCGCCGCGACGCCGCACCTGCGTGCGGCCGTGCTGGTCGCCGCGCATGCGGGCAGCACGCGGCTGATCACGCAGGCGGCCGAACGCCTGAAGGTGCGGCTGATCCTGCGCGTGCTCGGCCCGCTGATGTCGGCGCTGCTCGGCTACGTGCCCGGCAAGCGGCTCGGGCTCGGCGAGGACATGCCGGCCGGCGTGTTCCGCGAATGGAGCCGCTGGACCACGCTGCCGCACTATTTCTTCGACGATCCGACACTCGGCGCGGCCGAGCGTTACGCGAAACAGCAGTTGCCGATCCTCGCGCTCGGCTTCGACGACGACCCGTGGGCGAACCCGCCGGCGATCGGGCTGCTGGTAAGCTATCTGACCCGCGCGACGGTCGAACGCCGCCAGATCGATCCGTACGCGGCGGGCAGCGGCCCGGTCGGGCACATGGGCTTCTTCCGCAGCCGCCCCGGCACCGTGCTGTGGCCCGACGTGGCCGACTGGCTCGCGCAGGAGCTCGATCCGCCGCGAACCGCGGGCCGCCCCTCCCTTTCCATTGCAGCCGGGAACCCAGCTTGAGCGAAGACCGACGACTGTTTTTCATGTTGAACATCGGCCAGCGGCGCGTGCAGCGCTGGATCGACCGCAAGGCGGAGACCGAGACGCGCGCGAGCGCCGCGCAGGCGGGCGCCTTGTTCTGTCTCGCGAAACAGGATGGTGCGCTGATCGGTGAAGTCGGCGCCGCGCTGCAACTCGCGCCGTCCGCGATGACAGGGCTCGCCGATCGGATGGCGAAAGCCGGCCTCATTACGCGTCACGCCGATTCGGATGACGGCCGCGCGACGCGCCTGTACCTGACCGACGCAGGCCACGCCGCGCTCAAGCATGCGCGCGTGCTGCTCCGCGAACTCAACGGCAAGCTGTGCGACGGGTTTTCCGACGACGAACTCGATGTCGTCGCGCGCTGGCTGCATGCGTTGCAGGAGCGGTTTCCGGCGGAGCGCTGAGCGGCACCTTCCGGCATCTTCACCGGCACTCACCGGCCCCATCGAAAGCGATTCCGATTCGCATTTTCATGCCGCCTCGACGGCATTTTTTGCGCGCCCGCCGCCCTCTTCCGGCAACGCTTTCCGGCTACGCACTGTTACAAAAAACTGCCTGCCGGGTGGCAATCGAATCGCCTACATTGCAATCCACCTCGACACATTCGTCGCCTGCCCGGGCAAGTCTTCCCGTCCGGTCGACATCGCAGACACGCCCGACAATCAATGAAAATGAAAAGGAGTCTTAACCGAAGTGCTGGCGGCATCCAGCGCACGCGGATTGCGATGGCCGAAGCGGCATCCTGAACGACACGTATCGGCCTGATGCGCGGCATCCGACGCCGCGCGCCGGATCGCGCTGCCGTGTCGTGCCGCACCAACGCACCCGCACGTCAACGAGGAGCAGTCCATGCGACGCATGATCGTGTCCCACTCGCTTGTCACCCGCCTGTCCGCCGCGATGGCGATGGCCGCCGCTGCCGCGGCGCACGCCGATCCCGTCGTCGTGTCCGGCCCGAGCCCGTTCGCCGCCTGCACCATCGGCGGCCCCGGCACCAACTACGTGAACGCCGAAGTCGAGCCGTGGCTATCGGTCAACCCTGCCAACCCGATGAACATGATCGGCGTGTGGCAGCAGGACCGCTGGTCGAACGGCGGCGCCCACGGGCTCGTCGCCGGCTACACGTTCGACGGCGGCGCGACCTGGGCACGCACGCCGCAGCCGTTCAGCGCATGCGCGCCGGGCGGGCTCAAGTACGAGCGCGCGTCCGATCCGTGGGTCTCGTTCGGGCCGGACGGCACCGCGTACTCGGTGTCGATTTCGTTCAACCAGTCGAACAACAGCAATGCGGTTGCCGCGTCGGTTTCGTCCGACGGCGGGCAGACGTGGAGCAGCCCGGCCGTGCTGATCGCGAACGACGAGCCGACGACGCAGTTCTTCAACGACAAGGAATCGGTCACCGCGAACCCGGTGAAGGCCGGCACGGCGTATGCGGTATGGGACCGCCTCGAGCTGCCGAACGGCAACCCGTACGCGAACCTGCACACGAAGGCATTCCGCGGCCCGACGCTGTTCTCGAAGACGACCGACGGCGGCAAGACGTGGAGCGCCCCGAAAGTGATCGTCAACGTGCCTTCACGCCAGCAGACGATCGGCAACCAGATCGTGGTCGATCCGAGGAACGGCACGCTCTACGATTTCTTCGACCTGATCCAGCCACCGTTCAGCAAGGCGGCCGGCAAGGTCGCGTTCATCAAGTCGACCGACGACGGCGCAACGTGGACGAAACCGCAGGTGATCGCCGGCCTGCAGACGGTCGGCGTCACGGATCCGGTGACCGGCGAACCGGTGCGCACCGGCGACATCATTCCGGAACCCGCGATCGATCCCGCGTCGGGGCAGCTGTACGTCGTGTGGCAGGACAGCCGCTTCAACGGCGGCACGTACGACGAGATTGCGGTATCGACGTCGAAGGACGGCGGCGCGACCTGGAGCGCACCCCAACAGTTGAACACGCCGACCGGGCGCCCCGCGTTCAATCCGTCGGTGCGCGTCGACAACACGGGGGCCGTGATGGTCACGTACTACGACTTCCGCGACCTGCAGGCCGGCAACACCACGACGCTGCCGACCGGCTTCTGGCGCAAGATCTCGCATGACGGCGGCACCACGTTCACCGACGAGCGGCGCGTCGGCGGCCCGTTCGACATGAAGCTCGCACCCAATGCCGAAGGGTTCTTCATCGGCGACTACCAGGGGCTCGACGTGCTTCCGTCGTCGTCGTTCCATCCGTTCTTCGTCCAGACCAACGCGGGCAACCTGACGAACCGCACCGACGTGTTCTTCGCACCATGACGCTGGCATGACCGCCACGCAGCCGCACGACGCGATGCGTCGCGCGGCGGCGTGGGCGTATTTACGGCATCAATGCATGTCGGTCAGCACGATGCGCCCGTCGACCTTGCCTTCGCGCAGCTTCGCGAACACGTCGTTGATGTTGCCGAGCCGGTCGCGATGGATATGCGCGCGCACCAGGCCATCGGCCGCGAAGTCGAGCGATTCCTGCAGGTCGCGCCGCGTGCCGACGATCGACCCGCGCACGGTGATGCCGTTCAGCACGGTCGAGAAGATCGGCAACGGGAAATCGCCGGGCGGCAAGCCGTTGAGCGCCACCGTGCCGCCGCGCCGCACCATCCCGAGCGCCTGCGCGAACGCGCTGCGCGACACGGCCGTGACGAGCACGCCGTGCGCACCGCCGATCTCCTTCTGGATCACCTTGGCCGGATCGTCGATCGACGCGTCGATCGTCAGTTCCGCGCCGAGCTGCCGCGCCAGCGCGAGCTTGTCGGGTGAAATGTCGATGGCCGCGACGTGCAGGCCCATCGCACGCGCATACTGCACGGCCACGTGCCCGAGGCCGCCGATGCCGGAGATCGCGAGCCACTGGCCCGGGCGCGTCTCGGTGACGCGAATGCCCTTGTAGACGGTGACACCCGCGCACAGGATCGGCGCGATCTCGTCGAACGCAACCTGCGCGGGCAAATGGCCGACGTAGTCGGGATCGGCCAGCACGTATTCCGCGTAGCTGCCGTTCACCGAATAGCCGGTGTTCTGCTGGCCGTGGCACAGCGTTTCCCAGCCCGTGTGGCAGTACTCGCAATGGCCGCAGGCCGTGTAGAGCCACGGCACGCCCACGCGATCCCCCTCGCGCACGTGCGTGACGCCCGCACCGACCGCCGCGACGATGCCCACGCCTTCATGCCCCGGAATGAACGGCAACGTCGGCTTGACCGGCCAGTCACCATCGGCTGCGTGCAGGTCGGTATGGCACACGCCCGATGCCTTGATGTTGACGAGGATCTGGCCGGGCCCCGGCGTCGGCACGGGCACTTCCTCGATGCGCAGCGGTTCGCCGAATGCGTGCACGACGGCCGCTTTCATGGTTTGGGTCATGGGTCGCTCCTGCCTGGTCAATGAGCGATCCAGTATCCGGTTTCGGAATCGAACGACGTTGATACGCATCAACACGCGGGGCAATGCACGGCGATGGCCACCGCTACAAGACGTCGCACCGTCGCGCGACGCGGAATCGCGCTGGCTCCCGACTCAGGAGCGAGGTCCGCTCCCGCTGCATCGATCAGCGCAGGGCTGCTTCGGGCGGACCGCTTCGACGGACACCGAACGCGGGCAACACGCACCTGGCCGGCGTATCGGCAACGCGTCGGCGCGCGCATCGCATCGTCCGGTTCAGGCGAGCGTTCCGAACACCGCGCAGACGATTTCCGCTCCCGCCGCCATTTCCCCCGTCCGACAGAAACCCGACAGGATCCCGCCATCCGGCTTGGATTTTGAGATGATATAACATATCATTTCGCGTGCTCGTTCGCCTGACGCCGTTCTACTGTGGGCGGCCGAGCCTCGCCGAGCCATGTTCCAACGGGTCACTGCGCGTCGCTGACGCAACAATATATCGTATCCAGCCGTGACCTGCATCGCTCGTTATCCGATCCGATTCCAACCGATTCACCGACCATGCGCGACCTCCCTCGTCTACCGCTTCGCCCGCTCTCGTCCCTTTCGCTGATGCTGTTCGCCGCCGTCGCGCACGCGCAGACCGAGCCGCCCGCCGGGTCCGGCACGCCGCCGACCACCACGCTCGCCCCGATCTTCGTGACCGCGAACCCGCTCGGCGACAACGAACTGATCGCACCGACCGCCCAGCTTTCCGGCGATGCGCTGACGCGCCGCCAGGCCGATTCGCTCGGCGAAACGCTGAACGGGCTGCCCGGCGTGTCGACCACCACCTACGGGCCGATGGTCGGCCGCCCGATCATCCGCGGGATGGATGGCGACCGGATCCGGCTGCTGCAGAACGGCGTCGCGGCGTACGACGCGTCGTCGCTGTCGTACGACCATGCGGTGCCGCAGGACCCGCTGTCGATCGAACGCGTCGAGATCGTGCGCGGCCCGGCCGCGCTGCTGTACGGCGGCAATGCGGTGGGCGGCGTCGTCAACACGATCGACAACCGGATTCCGCGCGAAGCGATCCAGGGCGTGACGGGCGCGCTCGACGCGCGCTACGGCGGCGCGAACTCGGTGCGCGCGGGCGCCGCGCAGGTCGAAGGCGGCAACGGCCGCTTCGCGTTCCACGTCGATGCGTTCGACCGCGAGACGAGCAAGCTGCGGATTCCCGGCTACGCGCGCAGCAGCGCACAACGCGCGATCGACGGCCCCGACGCGCCGCAGCCGTACGGCAACGTACCGAACAGCGACGGCCGCGTGCACGGCGGCGCGGTGGGCGCGTCGTACACGTGGGCGGACGGCTTCGCGGGCCTGTCCTACAGCGGCTACGAATCGAACTACGGCTCCGTCGCGGAAAGCGACGTGCGGCTGCGGATGCGCCAGGAGCGCCTCGCGCTCGCGTCCGAGGTGCGCAACCTGAGCGGGCCGTTCACGAAGCTGAAATTCGACTTCGCGTACACCGACTACCGTCACAAGGAAGTCGACAACGGCGAAACCGCGACCACCTTCCGCAATCGCGGCTACGAGGCGCGCATCGAGGCAACGCATCGCAAGATCGGCCCGTTCGAAGGTGCGATCGGCGTGCAGTTCGGCCAGAACACGTTCTCCGCGCTCGGCGACGAATTGCTCGTGCCGTCCACGCGCACCAACAGCGTCGCGCTGTTCGGCCTCGAGGAATGGCAGGTCGTCCCGGCGCTGAAGCTGAGCCTCGGCGGCCGCTTCGAACACGTGAAGGTCGATCCCGATCCGGCCGGCGTCGAGAAATTCGCGGGGGCGCAGCCGCGCGAATTCAACGCGGGCAGCCTGTCGGCCGGCGCCCTGTTCTCGCTGACGCCCGTGTGGTCGGTGGCGGCCAACGTCGCATACACCGAACGCGCGCCGACCTTCTATGAGCTGTATTCGAACGGCCCGCACGATGCGACCGGCCAGTTCCTGATCGGCAACCCGAACGCGTCGAAGGAAAAGGCCGTGTCGACCGACCTGTCGCTGCGCTATGCGAGCGGGCCGAACCGTGGCAGCGTCGGCGTGTTCTACAACCGCTTCTCGAACTACCTGACCGAGTACAACACGGGCCGCGTGGTGAACGGCGACGACGAGCCCGTCGCGCCCGGCGCCGACGGCGCGCTCAACGAAGCGATCTACCGCGGCGTGCGCGCCGAGTTCTACGGCATCGAGCTGGACGGCAAGTGGCGCGCGTTCGCGCGGCGCGGCCATACGGTCGACCTGGAGCTGACCGCCGACTACACGCATGCGCGCAACGTCGACACGGGCCAGCCGCTGCCGCGCATCGCGCCGCTGCGCGCGACGCTCGCGGCCGACTACGGTTACGGCCCGTTCGGCGCGCGTGCGCAAGTCACGCACGCGTGGTCGCAGCATCGCGTGCCCGACAACGATTTCTCGACGGACGGCTACACGTCGCTCGGCGTGATGCTCACCTACAAGTTCCGTGTCGGCCCGACGCACTGGCTCGCGTACCTGCGCGGCGACAACCTGACGAACCAGGAAATCCGCTATTCGACCTCGGTCGTGCGCGGCTTCGCGCCGCAAGGCGGCCGCAGCGTGATGGCCGGGTTGCGCACCACGTTCTGACCCTCTCATGGTCCGCGGCGCCCGCCGCGGGCCTCTCTCCGGCGCCCCTGCGGCGCGAGTTTCCGTTGATCCGCAATGACCGCCAGTCGCGCGGCATTCGCCGACGACGCGCACCAGTTCCCTCCCCAATTAAGTCGAAACCCAATTCCGATATTCATCCATAAATCGAAACAAATTCATCAGACAATTATTAGCAAAACCATAGTTTTTGTTTCACCCATGAAAACCGGTTTCGAATTCCACGTATAAACCTTTTAATTACGGGCACTCCGCCGATTTTTGATCAAAATCAGAAGCGCCCATCTGGCAACGATTCCAGCGCTAAAAAAACTAATATAAGGGTTTTCGAAGGGTAAAGAATCATCCCGAATACCCGTTAATGCCGGCACGAGCCCGTATCTGGTCGAACAATAAATTCAATTCGTCAACCACACGCACAGAGGCACACTGTGAAAATCGCCAGAATGAGCATCAAAACAAAACTCCTTGGCGGCTTCGGCCTGCTCGCCGCGGTCGTCGTGATCGTGTCGGGCATGGCACTCAAGGCGCTATCCGATACGAACGCCGAATTTTCCCGCTACATGAACGGCATCAATGCGCGGGCGACCGTTTCCGCGCAAATCCGCACCGCGGTCGACCGGCGCGCGATCGCCGCGCGCAACCTCGTGCTCGTGACCAAACCGTCCGACGTCGAGCTCGAACTGGCCGAGGTGAACCAGGCGCACAAGGACGTGCAGGATCACCTCGCGAAGCTCAAGGACCTGATGGCGAACGCGACGGACACCTCCGATCGCGCGCGCGAACTGGTGGCCGACATCGTGCGCATCGAAGGCAGCTACGGGCCCGTCGCCCTGCGCATCGTCGGGCTCGCGCAGGCCGGCAAGAAAGACGAGGCGACCGCCGACATCGACGGCAACTGCCGGCCACTGCTCGCGCAACTGGTGCGCGCAACCGATGCATACGCAACCTATACGCATGAACGCGAGCTCGCGATCGCGCAGCAATTCGCGGATCGCTATGCGATGGAACGCAACCTGCTGGCCGGCATCTGCCTGATCGCGGTCGCGGTCGCGGCATGCGGCGGCCTGTGGCTGACGCGCAAGATCACGGTGCCGATCGGCTCGGCCGTTGACGTCGCGCGCACGGTCGCGAACGGCGATCTCGGCAGCCGCATCAACGTGAGCGGCAACGACGAGACGCGCGACCTGCTCGACGCGCTGCGAACGATGAACGAGCGGCTGATCGGCATCGTCGGCCGCGTGCGCGATTCGTCGAACAGCATCGCGCATGCGGTCAGCGAGATCGCATCGGGCAACCTCGACCTGAGCCAGCGCACCGAGGAACAGGCCGCGTCGCTGCAGGAAACCGCCGCGACGATGGAGGAATTCACGTCGACGGTGCGCCTGAACGCGGAGAACGCGCAACAGGCCAGCTCGCTCGCCGCGAACGCGTCAGACGTCGCGCAGCGCGGCAGCGCGGTGGTCGGCCGCGTGGTCGACACGATGACGGAGATCGGCCAAAGCTCGTCGAAGATCGCGGACATCACGGGCATCATCGAAGGCATCGCGTTCCAGACCAACATCCTTGCGCTGAACGCAGCCGTCGAAGCCGCGCGTGCGGGCGAACAGGGACGCGGCTTCGCGGTGGTCGCCAGTGAAGTGCGCAGCCTCGCGCAACGCTCATCGACGGCGGCGAAGGAGATCAAGGAACTGATCTCCGCGTCGGTGCAGACGATCCGCGACGGTTCCGAACTCGCGGGCGAAGCCGGCAAGACGATGTCGGACGTCACGCAGGCCGTCGCGCGCGTGACGGACATCATGGGCGAGATCGCGGCCGCGTCGGCCGAGCAGAGCCGCGGCATCGACCAGGTGAACCTGACGATCACGCAGATGGACGAGACGACCCAGCAGAACGCGGCGCTCGTCGAGCAGGCCGCGGCCGCATCGAAGTCGCTCGAGGCGCAAGGCCGCGAGCTGTCCGAAACGGTTGCCGCGTTCCGGATGCCGTCCGGCACGCACGTGGCGTCGCTGGGCGAGTACGCGCAAGCGCCCGCCGTGCATCACTGGCAACCGGCCACTGCGTAACCTCGTAACCTCGCAACCGCGTAACCGATACCGCAAGGAGACGACGATGCGCCCGCTGTTGCGCCGATCCGCCTGCGTCACGCTTGCGCGCACCGCGCGATGTGCGGCCGCACGCGGCACGCGGTGCAGCTGCGTATCGTCGCCATCCGGCGCGGCCGGTTCGCCTGCACGACGTCGCGCTGCGCCGATTCGCGTCGCGCGTGCGCGGCACGCCTAAGCGTCGCTCGGTGCCGCTCGCGCGACGTCGCAGCCGCGGCATCGCCGGTTGCTTCCACCGACCGGCGCGGGCCGCGTGCGCACGTCATGAAATGCACATCGTCACGCTCGATCGCGCGTGACGTGCGCGCTTGCGCATCACGCGGCGCACGCTGAATCGGCAGCGCTGCGCAAGTTTTGATCCCGCCCATGTCTCTCACGTTGCCACACCGGCGACATGGAGATCACGCTGCATTCGCCCGCGCGTCGCTCGCCGATGCAGACTTTTAAAACAGCCGAATGACGAGTATGCTTAAAAAAGCACTCCGCGTTCGGACGGCGAATCGCGTGCCCTGACTCCCGTCCGATCGCATTGCGGCCCCATCGCCCTGCGCGCACCGCGCGTCGATGGCGGCGTCTGCTTCTCGCGCCACGGCCGCACGAACCTTTCCCTCAACAATCGTCAGGAGAGCTGGTGAGCCGACTCGTCGTCGTATCCAATCGCATTGCAGATCCCCGTAAAGCCGCGGCCGGCGGGCTCGCCGTCGCCGTGAAGGACAGCCTGCAGGAATCCGGCGGCGTATGGTTCGGCTGGAGCGGGAGGCTACGCGGCGGCGACGACCAGCCTGCGCACGGCGACGAGGTGCAGATCCAGAACGTCGGCGGCATCCAGCTCGCGACGATCGATCTCGATCCGCAGGATTACGACGCGTACTACCTCGGTTATTCGAACAACGTGCTGTGGCCGGTATTTCACTACCGGCTCGATCTCGCGCAGTTCGACCGCCGCTTCGCCGACGGCTACCGGCGCGTGAACCAGCTGTTCGCGCGCAAGCTGCGCACGCTGCTGCGCCCCGACGACACCATCTGGGTCCACGACTACCAGCTGATTCCGCTCGCCGCCGAGTTGCGCGCGATGGGCTGCACGAACCCGATCGGCTTCTTCCTGCACATTCCGATGCCGCCGCCGCCGATCATGGCCGCGATCCCGGAACACGAATGGCTGATGCGTTCGCTGTTCGCCTACGATCTCGTCGGCTTCCAGACCGAGTCGGATCTGCTTCACTTCGAGCATTACGTCGAAGCGGAAGCCGGCGCCGCGCGGCTGCCCGACGGCCGCCTGCGCGCGTTCGGCCGCACGCTGTCGGCCGGCGCATTCCCGATCGGCATCAACGTCGACGAGTTCGAATCGCTCGCGCGCGATCGCGACGGCCTCGACATGTTCGAGCGGATGCGCGATGAATACTCGCGCCGCCAGTTGCTGGTCGGCGTCGACCGCCTCGACTACACGAAGGGGCTGCCGCAGCGCGTGAATGCATTCCGCCAGTTGCTCGAGCAATATCCGGAGAACCGCAACCGCGCGACGCTGATCCAGATCGCCGCGCCGAGCCGCGAGGATCTCGGCGCGTACGACGACCTGCGGCGCGAGATGGACAGCCTGTGCGGCGCGATCAACGGCGACTACGGCGAACTCGAATGGATGCCGATGCGCTACATTCACCGCACCGTCGCGCGCAAGCGCTTGCCAGGTCTCTACCGCGCGAGCCGCGTCGCGCTCGTCACGCCGCTGCGCGACGGGATGAACCTCGTCGCGAAGGAATTTCTCGCCGCGCAGGATGCCGCCGACCCCGGCGTGCTCGTGCTGTCGCGTTTCGCCGGCGCGGCCGAGCAGTTGAAGTCGGCACTGCTCGTCAATCCGTACGACACGCAAGGCACCGCGCAGGCGATCCAGCGCGCGCTCACGATGCCGCTCGAAGAACGCCGCCAGCGCCACGCGGCGCTGATGGCGATCGTGCGCAAGACCGACGTGCACTGGTGGCGCACGCGCTTTCTCAACGCGCTCGCCGAGGCCGCCGAAGTCGCGGCCGCGACCGAATCCTGACCGATCTGACGCGCGCTCACGCGTCCGTCGTCGCGCGTTCGAGCGCCGCGCCGTTCACGTCGCACAGGTCGACCGACACCGGAATGCCTTCGCGCAGGCTCTCCGTCAGTACGCAATACGCGTCGAACTGATCGAGCACGCGCGTCGCGACCGCGAGATCGGCCCACGTCTTGCCGATCGACAGCCGTACCGACATCGCGCCCACGCGCACCCGGCCCGCTTCGTTCTGCACCATGTCGACGTCGATGTGCGCGGCAATCGGCTGCGGATCGACATGCTGCCTTTCCAGCGCGAACAGCAGGCTCGCCGCGAGACAGGTCGCGACCGCCGCGGCCAATAACCGGATCGGGTTCGGCCCGCGCCCGTCGCCGTGCGGCGGCGGTTCGTCGGTGAGCACCGGCGCCAGCGTCGTGCCGGCAAATACCACTTCGAAACAGAAACGCGCCTGCTGCGCGACATCGACCGATACGTGCGCCTCGCTCATGGCGACTCCGTGGAGATCAACGGGGAAAGGAATGACGGCACGCAGTCGCTTCGACGCGCGCCGCTCGCCGGTTCATGGCATCTTCAGCGCTCGGGTTCGCGTGGCGGCCCGTACGCGACGAAATCGCGCTCGACCGCGGACGCGTGCTCCGTTTCGATCGCGCCGCCGCGTGCGCCGGCTGCGTCGTCCGGCGCCGGCGTCGTGGCGGCCGGCGGTTCGGCGCGCCCGTCGATCAGCGCCTGCAGCGCATCACGTTCGAGCACTTCGCATTGCAGCAGCCGGCGCGCGATGCGTTCCAGCGCATCGCGACGTTCGCCGAGCGTGGCCGCGACGCGCGCATGCGCGTCGGTCAGCAGCGTATGCACCTCGTCGTCGATCATCCGCGCGGTGTGCTCGCTGCAGCGGCCGTCGCCCGCATGCCATACGCCCGGCATGCCGGTACGCGTGTCGCCGTCATCGAAAGTCACGAGCCCGATCTTCTCGCTCATCCCGTACTGCATGACCATGTGGCGCGCCATCGCGGTCGCGCGCTCGAGATCGTTCTGCGCGCCCGTCGACACGTCGCCGAACACGAGTTCCTCGGCAGCGCGGCCGCCGAGCAGCGCATCGATCCGGTCGAGCAGCTCGCTTCGGCGCAATACGTAGCGATCCTCGGTCGGTACCTGCTGCGTGTAGCCGAGCGCCGCGACACCGCGCGGAATGATCGACACTTTCTTCACCGGATCGCAATGCGTGCGACTTTCCGCGACGAGCGCGTGTCCGGCCTCGTGATACGCAATGGTCAGCTTCTCCTGCGCGTTCATCACGCGGCTCTTGCGCTCGAGGCCCGTCAACGCGCGGTCGATCGCCTCGTCGAAATCGGCCATGCCGATTGCCTGCTTGCCGAGTTCGGCCGCATGCAGCGCCGCCTCGTTGACGACGTTCGCGAGATCCGCGCCGACGAAGCCCGGCGTGCGCGATGCAAGTTCGCCAAGATCGACGTCGTCCGCGAGCTTCACGCGCTTCACGTGCACGCCGAGGATCTGCCTTCGGCCATTCACGTCGGGCCGGTCGATCGCGATGTGGCGATCGAAGCGGCCCGGCCGCAGCAGCGCGGGATCGAGGATCTCCGGCCGGTTCGTCGCGGCCATGATGATCACGCCGGAACCGGCCTGGAAGCCGTCCATCTCGACGAGCAACTGATTGAGCGTCTGCTCGCGTTCGTCGTTGCCCGACATCGGGCCGACGCCGCGCACCTTGCCGAGCGCATCGAGCTCGTCGACGAACACGATGCACGGCGCCTTCTGTTGCGCCTGCTCGAACAGGTCGCGCACGCGCGCCGCGCCCACGCCGACGAACATCTCGACGAACGCCGAGCCGCTGATCGAGAAGAACGGCACGGCCGCCTCGCCGGCCACCGCGCGCGCAAGCAGCGTCTTGCCGGTGCCCGGCGCGCCGACCACGAGCACGCCCTTCGGGATCTTGCCGCCGAGCCGCTGGTAGCGGTCGGGGTTGCGCAGGAATGCGACGAGCTGCTGCAGCTCGGCCTTCGCTTCGTCGATGCCCGCGATATCGTCGAACGTGATGCCGGTTTCCTGCTGCACGTACACCCGCGCCCGGCTCTTGCCCATCCCGGTGAAATCCTGCAGCCCGCCGCGCCTGCGCAGCATCATGTTCCAGATGAACACGAACAGCACGAGCGGCAGCAGCCACGACGCAAGCGATGCGACCCAGCTCGTGTCGGGCGCACCGTGATAGCGGATGCCGGCGGCGGTCAGCGTGTCGGTCAGGTGCTCGTCGGTCACGCGGTTGGTCGTGAAGCGCCACGGCGCGCCGGCCTGTCGCACGGCCGCGGCTTCGGATGCCGGCAGCATCGTGCCGGCCTGCGGCATCTTCAGCGTGCCCGAGATCGATACGGGGCCGACTTCGAGATCGTCGACGAGCCGGGCGGCGACGAGCTGATGGAAATCGCTGTACGCGATCGGCGCCGACGTCGGGCGCAGCATCAGCAACTGCGCGGCGAACAGCACGAAGAAGCCCGCCGCGATCAGCAATCCCGGGTAGTCGAATTTCCTGTCCATGGCGTCGGGCCGGACGTGCGCGCTACGCTTGCGTTGCGCGGCACGGCGGACGGGTGCGGGCACGCGCGCAACCGGCGCGCGCCATCGGCGGCCATGCGGAAGCGGCATTCATGCGCGCCATCGTCGCCTCGCTTCATCGCCTCGTTCGTCGCATCAATGGCTCCGCGGCGACGCCGTCGGCCGGCGCCGCCGCGCAATCCTCGCCCGGGCGGCACGCTTGCGACGCGCCGCCCCTGAATCCAGTCTAGTTCGCGCACGGGCGTCGCGCATGGCCCGGGACGCGCGTCGAATCGTCCGACAAACGCCTTTCATCCGCCCCCGTTGCCGCGTTATAGTCGCGTTCGTGACATTTTTGTGACAGACGGATCGCGCCAGCCCATCCGTAACCGGGGCCGTTGCTTTCCATCCCGCGGCGCGGCAGCCTGTGCGACGCCGCCGCGCGTCACGCCCCCGTCCACCCGCCCATTCGAGGAACCCACGACGTGAACGACACCCCCGATCGCCCCGACGACCTTCCCGCCGATCCCGACCGCCGCCGCGTGCTCGGCGGCCTCGCCGCGCTCGGTGCGGGTGTCGCGCTCAGCGGCTGTGAAACCACCGCAGGCAACGCGCCGCGTTCGGCCGCCGACCTGCGCATCGACGAAGCGTTGCGCCAGCGCGTGCGCCACATCGTCGTGATCTATGCGGAAAACCGCAGCTTCGCGAACCTGTACGGCGATTTCCCCGGCGTGCGCCATCCTCTGAGCGAGGTGCGGCCCGAGCATGCGCAGCAGCTCGATCGCGACGGCAAGACGCCGCTGCCCGTGCTGCCGAAGATCTGGGGCGGGCTCGTGCCGCAGGCGCAGGAAGTGGACGGCAAGCGCTACGCGATCGCCGAGCGCGACATCGACAAGCTGCCGAACGCGCCGTTCCTGATCAAGGACGCACAGGGCAACGCACTGCCGAACGGCGTGATCACGCGCGACCTGTGGCATCGCTTCTACCAGAACCAGATGCAGATCGCGGCCGGCCGCAACAACCAGTTCGCCGCGTGGGCCGATTCGGGTGGCCTCGTGATGGGCCACTATCGCAATTCGGCCGACACGCTGCGGCTGTGGAATCTCGCGCGCCAATACACGCTGTGCGACAACTTCTTCATGGCGGCATTCGGCGGGTCGTGGATGAACCACATGTTCCTGATCTCCGCGCAGCCCCCGCTGTATCCGGACGCGCACAAGCATCCGCATGCGGCGAAACTGCTGTCGAAGGTCGAAGGCGACGATCCGACCGGTACGCGCCTGAAGCTCGCCGACAATTCGCCGGCGTCCGCGCTCGACGGCCCGCCGAAGTTCGTGGCCGACGGCCCGCTGACGCCGGACGGCTACGGCGTGAACACGATGGCCCCGCCGTACCAGCCGAGCTACGTGCCGCCGCCCGATCCGGGCAACGCCGCGTATGCGGATCCGGCCGACCATCGCGTGATGCCGCCGCAGGGCTATGCGACGATCGGCGATCGCCTGTCGGAAAAGAACATCGACTGGGCGTGGTACAGCGGCGCATGGCAGTACGCGCTCGAGCATCGCGACACGGGCACCGTGCCCGATTTCCAGTACCACCACCAGCCGTTCAACTATTTCGTGAACTACGCGCCGGGCACCGACGCGCGCCGCAAGCACCTGCGCGACGCGGGGCTCGGCGACGAGCCGTCGACCAACCACTTCATCGCCGACATCGACGCGGGCCGCCTGCCGGCCGTCACGTTCTACAAGCCGCAGGGCAACCTGAACATGCACGCGGGCTACGCGGACATCGAATCGGGCGACCGTCACATCGCGACCGTGATCGACCATATCCGGCGCGGGCCGCAATGGGACCACACCGTGATCGTGATGACGCACGACGAGAACGGCGGCTGGTGGGATCACGTCGCGCCGCCGGAAGGCGACCGCTGGGGCCCGGGTTCGCGGATTCCGGCGCTCGTGATCTCGCCGTTCGCGAAGAAGGGCTTCGTCGATCACACGCTGTATGACACGAACTCGATCCTGCGCTTCATCAGCCGCGTGCACGGGCTCGCGCCGCTCGACGGCGTGGTTGCACGCAACAAGGCGTTCGCCGCGCGCGGCGCGACGCCGCCGGGTGATCTGACGAATGCGCTCGATCTGGGCTAAGCGCCGACTGGCCTGACTGGTTGGCCGCCTGGTTGCTTGAAACGACGACGCCCCGGGCGATGTGATTGCCCGGGGCGTCGTTCATTTCGCGCCTGAAAGCGCTAAGCGGCGCGGCGCACTGCGTTGCACTCCACCTGCGCAGCGTGACGCCCGGCCTGCCGGCCGAAGAACGTCGCATCAGCCAGCGACAGCCCCGAGCTGTACCCGGCGCCCCAGCGCGGCAGCCCGCAGGTCGTGCGGCCCGCCGCATAGAGCCCCGGCACCGGCGCGCGCGCCGCATCGACCACCTGCCCGGTCGGCAGCGTATCGAGCCCGCCGAGCGTGAAGTGCGGGTAGAACGCATAGTCGATCCGGCAATCGAGCGCGACGAACGGCGGCTCGATCAGCGGCTGCAGCCACTTCCTCGCCTTGTGGAACAGCGGATCGGTGCCGTCGGCCGCATGGCGGTTGTAGACGTCGACGGTCGCCGTCAGCGTGCCGGCCGGCATCTGCAGGTCGCGCTCGACTTCCTCCCACGTTTCGCCAGCCGCCGCGATGCCGATCCGCGCGATCGCGGGCGGCTCCTGGTAGGTGGCGTGGTCGACGAGCAGGTAGATCCGGTCGTCGGCCTGATGGAACGCGTGATGGCCCGTGCGGCCGTGATAGCCGTCCTCGTTGATGAAACGCTGGCCGCGCGCGTTCACGAAGATCCCCTTGATCAGCGATTCGGGCGCGTAGAACGGCAGGCTGACGAAGCCTTGATCCATGTGAATCGCCGCGCCGCCCGCGCTCTGGCCGAGCAGGATGCCCGAGCCGTCGTCGCCGGGGCTGCCGATCGGCTCGTCCGAGCGCAGGAACTGCGGTGCATGCCGGCGCACCATCTCGCGGTTCATCGCGAAGCCGCCCGCGCACAGGATCACCGCGCGACGCGCCCGTACGAATGCCGTCTCGCCATAGGCGCGCAGCACGACGCCGCACACCGCGCCGCCGTCGTCGACGATCAATGCGAGCGCGCGCGTGTCGTAGCGCGTCGCGACGCCGAGCGCCGCCACGCGTTCGGCCAGCACGCGCATCAGCATCTGGCCGCCGCCCCAACCCGGCCATTGCGGCGTGTGCCCGCGCGGGCACGGCTTCGCGGCCTCGCTGAACGGCCAGGCTTCCTCGCTGCCCGACCAGATCAGGCAATCGTCGGTTTCCGGTTCGACGATCCGCTCGGCGATGAACGTGTTCTTGTACGTGAGGCCCTGCGCGACGAGCCAGTCGTGGTGCGCCAGGCTGTGGTTCGCGTAGAGGCGCACTTTCGCCTCGTCGGCGTCGCGGCCGCCGGCCAGCATCAGGTAGCGGTACAGATCCTCGGTGTCGTCGGTAAAGCCGGCCTGCCGTTGCGCGGGTGTGCCGCCGCTGCCGCCGAGGTAGATCTCGCCGCCCGACAGCGCGCTCGTGCCGCCGTAGCTGGACGCGCGCTCCACGATCAGCGTGTCGGCGCCGGCGCTCGCGGCTTCGATCGCCGCGCAGGCGCCGGCCGCGCCGAAGCCGGCGATCACGACATCGTGTTCGGCGTCCCAGCGATGCACGTCGCGGGTGTTCAGGGGGTGAGTCAGGGAATAGTCGGATGACATGAGGAATGGGTCAGCGTTTGGGGAAATCTGCGGAAAGCGATGGATGTGGCGAGGGACTGACGCGGACGTTGCCGCGGGCCCCGTTGCCGAGGCGGACGTACGACGGGTGCGCGTGCAACGCTCACGTCCGTCTCTCGTCCGGTTGAAGTCGAAGCGCGTGAAGCGGGATCGGCGCGCGGCGACTCCACCGTTGCCGTAGCGAATCGCATCCATACGCCATCGCGCCCGCGCCGCGCGGCGCGCGGCCGCGCCGGTGTCACATGCCGCGCATCGCGGCAAAACCGAAGTGCGACGGATCGATCGGCACGCAACCGGTCGGCAGGCCGTTCGCGTCGACCGAACGGCATTGCAGGATGCCGGCCGCATACGGCGGCGACGGGACCTGATCGGCGCCGTATCGCGCCATCGCCATGGCAGCGAACGTCCCTATCGCCAATACGCACAGCTTGCGAGTCGTCAGTCTCATGATCGTCGTCCCCTCCGGTTGTCCGCTGGTGCGGTTCGTGTCCGGCGTGCATCACATGCGGCACCGGATGACTGCACGGTAGCCAGCGCCCGGCCGCCGGCCATCGTCCATTTCGACTAGGGGCAAACGCTGAGCGGACGATGCGCTGCCTGACGCATCGCAACATCGCGCGCCGCGGCTTCGCCCACGCGGAGGAAACGCGGCACGTCGCCCGCCTGCCGCAGCCGGCCGCACGAATCGTCAGACGCATCTCGCACACCGGTCGCCGCACCGCACCATCCCTGCGCCCTCACGTGACACGTGGCGGCCTGCCCCGGTGTTTTCCCCGACCCGCGCCCTGCTCCGTATGGATGATGAATCCCGGCCTGCGCGATGCGAACCTGCGCGTCGACGTCGCAATGCCGCCGCGTCGGCCCGCCTTGCGCGGCCGACGCGTTCCGTTCTTCCACGGGAGCCCACGCATGACCGATTCCAATCCCCGCCACGCGCTGTACGAACTGGCGTGCCGCTACGCGCAAGCCGTCGACCGGCGCAACTGGCCTCGCCTCACCACGCTCTTCACGCCCGATGCCGCCCTGGCCGGCCCCGGCTTCCGCTTCGACGACCGCGACGCGATCGTCGCGGGCATGCGTGTGATCGAGCGCTACGAAGCGACCCAGCATCACGTGCACAACCAGCTCGTCACGCTCGACGGCGGCGAGGCCGAGGTAGAAACCTACGGCGTCGCCTGCCACGTCTACGTGCGCGACGGCGTGAAGCGCAAGCTCGACTGGGGGCTGCGCTATCGCGATCGTTGCGTGGTCGACGGCAGCACGTGGCGCTTCGCCGCGCGCACGCTGCACGTCGACTGGGCCCAAGACCTGCCGCTGGAGGGCTGAACGATGCGCACCTCCGCTCCCCTCGCCGGCCGCACTGCACTCGTCACGGGCGGCGCCGGCGGCATCGGCGCGGCGTGCGCGCACGCGCTCGTCGCCGACGGCGCGGCCGTCGTGCTGATGGGCCGCCGCCGCGACGCGCTCGAACGCACGCAGCGGCAATTGACCGACGCCGTGCCCGGCAGCCGCGTCGCGATCCATGCGGGCGACGCCTGTGACGAAGGCGACCTGCAGGCCGCGCTCGACTGCGCGTGGGCGCTCGACCATCGCCTCGACATCGTCGTGCCGACGGTCGGCGGGGCGGGCTTCCGGCCGCTGCTGCTGCACGACGCCGACACGTTCCGCGCCGAAATCGACCTGAACCTGCACAGCGCGTTCGCCGCGATCCGTCATGCCGCGCCGCGGCTCGCCGACAGCGGCGGCGGCGCGATCGTCTGCATTTCGTCGACGGCCGCGCAGATCAATTTCCGCTGGCTGTCCGCGTACTGCACCGCGAAGGCCGCGCTCGAAGCACTCGTGCGCGGCGCGGCCGAGGAACTGGCCGGCGCGAGGATCCGCGTGAACGCGGTGCGCCCGGGCCTCACGCGCTCGGAAGCCACCGCGCCGATGTTCGACAACCGCGCGCTCGTCGACAGCTTTCTCGAACAGATCCCGCTCGGCACGCTCGGCGAACCCGAAGCGATCGCGCATGCGGTGCGCTATCTCGCCGGCCCCGAGTCGGGCTGGGTGACCGGCCAGAGCTTCGCGGTCGACGGCGGCCATGAGCTGCGCACCAACCCGCGCGTCGACGACACGATCGCGCGGATCTACGGCACGGCCGCGCTCGACGCGATCAAGGCCGGCCGCGTGCCGGGCACCGCATGAGCGCGCGCCTTCTTTCAACGTCAAAGGAATCCGACCGACCATGAATCGAGTCGCAAACAAGGTCGCGCTGGTCACCGGCGCGGCAAGCGGCGTCGGCCGCGCGGATGCGCTGCTGCTCGCCGCCGAAGGTGCGCGTGTCGTGCTGACCGACATCGACGAGGACGCGGGCCGTGCGCTCGCTCGCGAGATCGGCGACGCGGCGCTGTTCGTCCGCCACGACATCGCCGACGAAGCCGGTTGGCAGCACGCGATCGCATCGACGCTCGACCGCTTCGGCCGCCTCGACGTGCTCGTCAACAACGCGGCGATCTGCCCGGTCGGTTCGATCGAGGACACGAGCCTCGACACGTGGCGGCGCGTGATGCGTACCAACGCCGATGGGTATTTCCTCGGCTGCCAGTACGCGATCGGCGCGATGAAGGGCAACGACACGCCAGGCTCGATCGTGATGATGTCGTCGGTCGCCGCGCTCGGCGGGCTGCCGATGATGTGCGCGTACACCGGATCGAAAGGCGCGGTGACGGCACTCGCGCGCAGCGTCGCCGTGCACTGCAAGCGCAGCGGCTACCGGATCCGCTGCAACTCGATCCATCCGGACGGGATCTGGACGCCGATGACGCAGGCGCTGATGCCCGATCTCGACCCGGCCGCGCTCGGCATCGGCAGCGATCCGATGGCGCGCATGTGCGACCCGCAGGACGTCGCGAATCTCGTGCTGTTCCTCGCGTCCGACGAATCGCGTTTCGTGAACGGTGCGGAGCTGCGGATCGACAACGCGCAACTGGTGTCGTCGCTGTGACGCGGCTCACTGCTGTCCCGTTCAAAGGAGTCCATCGATGATTTCATTCACCGGCAAGACCGTGCTGGTCACCGGCGGCGGCGCGGGCATCGGCCGTGCGTGCGCGGAAGCGTTCGGCGCGGCCGGCGCGCGCGTCGCGGTAGCCGAGATCGACCCGGCCCGCGCGCACGACGTGCGCCAGGCACTCGAAGCGGCGGGCGTCGATGCGCTCGTCGGCACCGTGGACGTCACGCGTCGCGACGAGGTCGATGCATTCGCGCGCACCGTCGACGCACGCTTCGGCGGCCTCGACGTACTCGTCAACAATGTCGGCGATTTCCTGCAGATCGCGAAACCGTTCGACGACTGCACCGACGACGACATCGCGCGGCTGTTCGATGTGAACCTGCGCCAGGTCTTCATCGTCACGCGCGCGATGCTGCCGTTGCTGCGCAAGCGCGGCGCGGGCAGCAGCATCGTCGGCGTGTCGTCGATCGAAGGCTTTCGCGCGATTCCGAACTGCACCGTGTACGCGTCGTTCAAGGCCGCGCTGACCGGCTTCACGAAGAGCCTTGCTCTCGAACTCGGGCCGGCCGGCATTCGTGTGAACCAGATCGCTCCCGAAACCACCGAGACGCCGCAGGTGCCCGTCAGCGCGATGGTCGCGGCCGAGCATCACGGGCACATCCCGCGCTGGATCCCGCTCGGGCGCTTCGGCGCGGCCGGCGATATCGCGGGCGCCGCGCTGTTCCTCGCGAGCCCGCTCGCTGCCTGGATCACCGGCACGACGCTGCATGTCGACGGCGGCGCGCTCGCGGCGGCCGGCTGGTATCGCGACCCGAACGGCTTCTGGACCAACCTGCCCGTCGTCACGGGCAACGGCTTCAACTTCTGAGCGGCACCGCTCGCCTGTTCATTTCACGCGGCGAAATGGCGCCGCTTTCGGAGACATCATGAAGATCCTGATCGTCGGCGGCACCGGCCTCATCGGCGGCCATGCCGCGCTGCACCTGCACGCGCAGGGCAACCCCGTCACGCTCGCCGCGCGCAAGCCGCCCGCCCCCGGCAGCGCGCTCGCGCGGTTCGACGTGCTGCTGCGCGACTACGTCGCCGGCAACTTCACGCGCGACGACCTCGCACCGTTCGACGCGGTGGTGTTCGCGGCCGGCAACGACATCCGCCACCTGCCGCCCGGCACCGACGAAGCCGCGCACTGGGAACGCGCGAACGTCGATGCGGTGCCGCGCTTCTTCGCGCTGGCGCGCGAGGCAGGCGTGAAGCGTGCGGTGCTGGTCGGCAGCTTCTATCCGCAGGTCGCGCCGGCGCTCGTCGACACGGTGCCGTACGTTCGCTCGCGCCATCTCGCCGACGAACGCGTGCGCGCGCTCGCGACGCCGTCGTTCGCCGTGTGCAGCGTCAACGCGCCGTTCGTCGTCGGGTCGGTGCCGGGGCTGCGCAACGAGATGTTCGCGGCGTACACCGGCTACGCGCAGGGCCAGTTCGCGGGGCTGCCCGTGTTCGGGCCGGCCGGCGGCAGCAACTTCATCTCGACGCAATCGCTGTCGGAAGCGATCTGGGGGGCGTTGCAGCGCGGCGAAGCGGGCAAGGCGTACCTCGTCGGCGACGAGAATCTCAGCTTCGCCGATTACTTCGCGGCCTTCTTCCGCGCGGCCGGCAATCCGCAGGACGTGCCGTCGCTCGACCGGGAGCATCCGCTGCTGCCCGACATGGCGATCTACACGGGGCGCGGCAACGTCGTGTCGTACGAGCCCGATCCGGCCGACAGCGCGCTGCTGCGCTACCGGCGCGGCGACGTGCAGCGCGCGGTGGACGAGGTCGTCGCGCATTGCCGCGCGCAGTAAGCGAACGGCGCGTGTGTGGAGCCGATGCAAAAACGTCCCGCCGCCGGCGATGCATGCCGGCGGCGGGACGTCAGGATGACTACGCGAATGCGAACCGTCAGGCGCCGATGCGCTGCTCGATCTTCTTCATCGTATCGGACATTTCGGCCGGCAGGCGCAGCTTCAGCATATCGAACAGCGCCGCATGAAGCTTCAGCTCCTCGCGCCATTCGTCGGCGTTCATCGACGTCACCGCATCGAACTGATCGCGCGTGAAATCGAGGCCGTCCCAGTGCAGGTCCTCATACGCGGGCGACACGCCGAACGCATGCTCGCCGCCGCCACCGGTGCCTTCGAGACGATCCAGCATCCACTTCAGCACGCGCATGTTCTCGCCGAAGCCCGGCCACACGAACTTGCCGTTCGCATCCTTGCGGAACCAGTTCACGCAGTAGATTTTCGGCAGTTTCGCGCCCGCGCCTTCGAGCTGCTTGCCGAGCTTGAGCCAGTGCGCGAAATAATCGCTGACGTTGTAGCCGCAGAACGGCAGCATCGCGAACGGATCGCGACGCACGATGCCCTGCTGGCCGACCGCCGCGGCGGTGGTTTCCGAGCCCATCGTCGCGGCCATGTACACGCCTTCGACCCAGTCGCGCGCCTCGGTCACCAGCGGCACGGTCGTCGAACGGCGGCCGCCGAAGATGAATGCATCGATCGGCACGCCGGCCGGGTTCTCCCAGTCGCCGTCGATCGACGGACACTGCGCGGCCGGCGCCGTGAAGCGCGAATTCGGATGCGCGGCCTTGCGGCCGGTTTCCTTGCCGATCTCCGGCGTCCACGGGTTGCCCTGCCAGTCGGTCAGCTTCGCGGGCGGCGTGTCGGTCAGCCCTTCCCACCACACGTCGCCGTCTTCCGTCAGCGCGACGTTCGTGAAGATCACGTTCTCGGTGAGCGTCGAGATCGCGTTCGGGTTCGTCTTCACGCCGGTGCCCGGCGCGACGCCGAAGAAGCCCGCTTCCGGGTTGATCGCATACAGTCGGCCGTCGCGGCCCGGCTTCAGCCACGCGATGTCGTCGCCGATCGTCGTGACCTTCCAGCCGTCGAAGCCCTGCGGCGGAATCAGCATCGCGAAGTTGGTCTTGCCGCACGCGGACGGGAACGCAGCCGCGACGTGATATTTCTTGCCGGCCGGCGACGTCACGCCGAGGATCAGCATGTGTTCGGCGAGCCAGCCCTGGTCGCGGCCCATCGTCGACGCGATACGCAGCGCGAAACACTTCTTGCCGAGCAGCGCGTTGCCGCCGTAGCCCGAGCCGAAACTCCAGATCTCGCGCGTCTCGGGGAAATGCACGATGTACTTGACCGGGTTGCACGGCCACGGCACATCCTGCTGGCCGGCTTCGAGCGGATGGCCGACGCTGTGCACGCACGGCACGAACTCGCCGTCCTCGCCCAGCACGTCGTACACCTCACGACCCATGCGCGTCATGATCCGCATGTTCACGACAACGTACGGGCTGTCGGACAGTTCGACGCCGACGTGCGCGATCGGCGAGCCGAGCGGGCCCATCGAAAACGGCACGACGTACAGCGTGCGGCCGCGCATCGAGCCGCGGAACAGGCCGTTGAGCGTCTCGCGCATTTCGGCGGGTTCGATCCAGTTGTTGGTCGGGCCGACGTCGTCCCGCGAGGCCGCGCAGATGAACGTGCGATCCTCGACGCGCGCGACGTCGGACGGATCGGATTGCGCGAGATACGAGTTCGGGCGCTTCGCCGGGTTCAGGCGCGTGAGCGTGCCCTGGTCGACCATCGCCTGGCACAGCGCGTCGTTTTCTTCCTGCGAACCGTCACACCACACGACACGCTCGGGCTCCGTCAGCGCCGCGATACGCGACACCCAGTCGATCAGCTTGCGATGTTTGACGAAAGCCGGCGGAGCGATCAGCGGGCCGTGTGTTGCTTCGGCCAAAGTGTTTTGCGACATGAGGATGTCTCCAGATTATTGGGCGGGGATGGGGGTTGCGGGGCGAGCCCGCGAGATGGGGTATGCGATTGGAGCGCAGGGTGCGGCGGCGCGCAGGACGGGACGCGCGAGCGGAGCGCGCGTCGATGCCGCGATGCGTGCGAGAGAAGGTGATGTCTCTTTAGTAATTGCGAACGCGAGTTTCGCCATACAAGCAACCTGCCGTACAACTCCATGACGGCCAGCATACCATCGCCGTTATTCGGCAAACGTTGCGTTGCAACAAGAAACAACTATGTCGGCGCGCCGGCACGCCGGTTGCATGTGCGTGCTTTTTACAGCACCGTGGCGCGCGCTTTGGGGACGAAACGGCCAGAACGGCCGTCCGGCAAGGGTTTCGCGGAAGCGGCAAATTTGCCGCACCGCTCCCGCGTGAGGCCCACGCGAGCGCGGGCCGGGCGAATTCACGTTTTCGCTACTCAGGCAAACCCTGAATTAGGTTGCGTACACAAACATCTGACGTGAGCGTGTCGCAGGCACCCCTGCTCAAAACGGCGCGCCGGGCAATCCGGGGTAATACGCGCCTGCCGCCATCCCGCCGTCGACGGCCAGCTCGGCGCCGTTGCAGTACGACGCTTCGTCGCTCGCGAGGAACAGCGTCGCGCGCGCGATTTCGTCGGGCAGGCCGACGCGTTGCAGCGGCACGTTCGCATAGTGCTGGTTGATTTCCTCGAGCGGCGCGCCGGTCGGGTTCGACATCGCGGTGTTCACGCCACCCGGATGGATCGAATTCACGCGCACGCCCTGATGGCCGAGTTCGAGCGCCGCGACCTTCGTCAGCCCGCGCACGCCCCATTTGCTCGACACGTACGCGGCCAGCGCGTTCACGCCGCGCAGCCCGTCCACCGACGAGATGTTGACGATCGACCCGCTCTTCTGCGCGATCATGCGTGGCGCGATGGTCCGGATGCCGACGAACGTCCCGACGAGGTTGATCGACACCGCGCGCTCGAAATCGCGTTTCGACAGCTCCGTGATACCGCCGAACGTCAGCACGGCTGCATTGTTGACCAGTACGTCGATCCGGCCGAACTGCTCCATCGTCGCTTCGGTCACGCGCGCCCAGCTCGCTTCGTCGGCGACGTCGAGCCGCATGAAGCGCGCCGCGTCGCCGAGCTCGCGCGCGAGCGCTTCGCCTTGCGCATCGAGCACGTCGCCGATCACGACGCGCGCGCCCTCCGCGACGAACAGCCGGCACGTCGCCGCGCCCATGCCACGCGCACCACCCGTGACGATCGCTACCTTTCCTTCCAGTCGACCCATGTCGTCCTCGCTTCGATTCCGGTTTGCCGGTGGCCGCGCGCAGGCGTGCGCGTGCTCGCCGGTTCATGATTGGCACGCGGCAAGCACCGCGCGCCGTCGGCCCCCGCCGTCAGCCCCAGTAAGCCTGCCCGCCGTCGAGCGGCAGCGTCGCGCCCGTCAGGTAGGCGGCATCGCGGCTCGCCAGAAACACGATCGCGCGCCCGATGTCCTGCTCGCAGTCGCCGACGCGGCCGAGCGGAATCGTGCGGAAAAACGCCGCGGCTTCCTGCGGATTCGCGTCGACCCAGCCTTTCAGGCCCGGCGACAACGCGTGCGGCGCGACCGCGTTCACGCGGATGCCGTCCACGCCCCATTCGCAGGCCGCCGCGCGCGTCAGCGCACGAATCGCCTCCTTGGTCGCCGCATACGCGCCGTAGCCCGACGCATCCCAGCGCACCGCGGCCGACGACGCGAAATTGACGATCACGCCGTCGCCCTTCAGATACGGATGGCACGCGCGCATCATGCGCAGCGTCGCGATCGGCCCCGATTCGAGCCCCGCCAGGAAACTCGAGTCGGTCACGTCGAGCAGACGGCCGAGCGGCACGACCTGCGCGTTGTTGATCAGGATCTGCACGCCACCGAACCGTGCGACGACGTTGTCGACGCATTGCTCGATCTGCGTCGCGTCCATCACGTCGCAGACGAACGGCTCGGCCACGCCGCCGCGCGCACGGATCGCCTCGCAGGTCGCGAGCAGCTTGTCGAGGGTGCGGCCGACCACCGCGACGTGCGCCCCTTCCGCCGCGAGCGCCTGCGCGACGCCCTGGCCGACGCCCTGCCCCGCGCCCGTCACGAGCGCGACCTTGCCTGTCAGGATGCCCATGCGTGCTCCTCAGGCGACGATCGCCGGATGCGCCTGCACGGGCCCGCCGAGCAGTTCGCGGTAAGAAGGCGGCTGCTTGCCGTCGAGATCGGCGATGCCGTACCGCAGCGCGGCTTCCGCGCCGACGAGCACCTGCCCCGACAGCGCCATGCGCTGCGGATCGCCGTGGATCGCGTGAATCACGCGGCCCGTGAATTCGGGGCTTTCCGCGACGAGCGAGAAATCCTTGTACAGATCCGGGTGTTCTTCCCACACGCGCGTCGTGCGCTCGGTGCGCAGCGGGCCCATCCAGATCGACACGGCCGCGACGTCGAACGGCTTCAGGTCGACGGCCATGTCCTTCGCGAACTTGTCGACGCCGGACTTCTGCGCGCCGTACGCCGCGCCGTGCATGTAGCAGCTCGCGCCGAACGACGACGTGAACGCGATCAGCCCGCTGCGGCGGCGCGCCATCAGCCGCGCCGCGTGCCAGCTCGCGACATAGGCCGAGCGCAGCCCGACATCGAGGATGTTGACGAGATCGAGCGACTTCTCCCAGAACGGGCCCGGCAGGATCAACTGATCGTGCAGGTAGGTCGCGTTGTTCACGAGGATGTCGAGCCGCCCGCTTTCGCGTTCGACACGCTCGAACAGCGCCTGCACCTGGGCGTCGTCCGCGTGGTCGCAGGCCACCGCGATTCCGCGGCCGCCGAGCGCATCGATCTCGCGCGCGGTTTCGTGGATCGTGCCGGGCAGCGGCGCATCGCCTTCGTTCTGCGAGCGGCCCGTCACATAAACGGTCATGCCGGCCGCGCCGAGCGCGCGCGCGATGCCCTTGCCCGCGCCGCGCGATGCGCCCGTCACGACGGCGACCGGCGCCTCGTGGTTCTGTGTCATGTTCGATGTCTCCTGTGGAATGTGCTGGGCGCCACGTGAATGGCGTTCGCGTGCGTCACGCGGCCGCCGGCGGCTGCGTGCCGGCGAACAGCACGCCCGGCGCATCGCCTTCGTAGCGGGCCGACAGCGTCGACGTGACGACGCAGCGCGTGCCCGCGATCTTCCATTCGCCGTCGACCTTCCGGTATTCGTCGTCGTAGTACGCGCCGAGCTGCGTGAGCGTGCGCGCGTTCGTGTCGATTATCTGGTAGTGCAGGCCCCACGTGCCGCGTGCATGCGTCGCGTCGAGCACATCGATCTCGGGATTCACGCCGTGGTGCATCTCGACGATGTGCGGATGGCAGCCGAGTTGCGCGAAGACGTCGACGAGCGCGTCGCGTGTATCGAACGTGCCGATCCGGCCGTAGTCGATCTGCACGGGGCCGGGCGCGAAGCAGTCGCGCATCCCTTCCGGATCCTTGCGGTCGCAGCAGGTGAAGTAGCGCGCCTTCAGCCGGCGAATTGCGTCGGCGTCCTCGAGCCGGCGCACGCGCGCTTCCAGCGATTCGATGAGGGTCATCCTGTCTCCTTGTTCGGTGCCGGCGCGGTTCGAAGGCCGCGTCGATGCCACGTTACCGCCGCGCGATGCGTCGGCCATCACCCGTTCGGATGAAATCCGTGATTCGTTTCGGCCGTGCTGTTTGCGCGTGTCGGCGGCATTCGTCCGAACAGACGATGTGATGCAGGCGGCTTCGTTCCTACCATCGAACGACACCACCACGAGACCCGGCGATGGACGACACGACCCGCACGCTCCATGAGTACGAGCAGATCCGACAGTTGAAGTACCGGTATTTCCGCGCGGTCGACACGCACGACTGGGCGCTGCTTGCCGATTGCCTGACCGACGACTGCGAGGCGCGGCTGTATGGCGGCCGCTATGCGTACGATGGCCGCGACGCGTTCGTGTCGAGCCTGCGCGCGCTGATCGGCAAGCCGACCTTCCTGACGATGCATCACGGCCATCACCCCGAGCTCACGCTGGTCTCGGCCGATCACGCGTGCGGCGTGTGGTTTCTCGAGGATCACGCAATCAATCTTGAGGATAACTACCTGCTGCACGGCACCGCGTTCTACGACGACCAGTACGTGAAACGCGATGGCGTGTGGCGCATTCACGCGATGCGTCACGAGCGGCTGTTCGAAACCGTTACGTCGCCGATTCCGCCGTCGTTCACGCTGACCGCGAACCGGTTCGCGCCGGGCGCGCACCAGGCGGCCGGATCGCCTGAAACCGCTTCCTGAATCCCGGCGGCAATGCCGCCGATCCTGTCATTCCCCTCTGGAGCCGGAGCAATGGAGAAAGTCATTTATGTGTTGTGGCGCGATACGCAGGCCGCGCCCGATCAGTGGAGCCGCACGGTGCGCGCGCAGCTAGCCGACAAGCTGCTGTCGCTCGGTGCGCACGGCGTGCAGGTGAACGTCGCCGATGCGGATGTCGCGCCGGCCGCCGGCCTGAAGCAGACCAACACGCACCCGGGCATCGACGGGATCGTCGCGGTGTGGGTCGATAGCGCGAATGCGATGTTCCGCCAGCCGTTCGACGACGCGGTGCGCGCCGTGGTCCCGCACATGGCGGCGTATCTCGTTACCGAGTCGCAGCCGATTCCAAATACGCGCTATCCGGCGCGGTCGGGCGAGCGGACGACGGGTTTTTCGCAGCTCGCGTTTCTGAAGCGTCCGCCGCGGCTGACGCATGAAGCGTGGCTCGATGTGTGGCACGGGCATCACACGCGCGTCGCGATCGATACGCAGGATAACTTCCTGTACGTGCAGAACGTCGTCGTGCGGGCGCTCACGCATGCGGCGCCGGGGTACGACGCGATCGTCGAGGAATGCTTCCCCGCTGCGGCGATGACCGATCCGCATGCGTTCTTCGATGCAGTCGGCGATGACGAGAAGTTTCAGCGGAATGTAGCGGAGATGATGGACAGCTGTGGGCGCTTCATCGATTTCGACAAGATCGATGTGGTGCCGACGAGTCAGTATGTGGTGAAGGCGGTGCGGGGGTGAGGTCGGGGGATCGCGTGGTGCGGTCGCCTACGTCTGGCTGTTCACCTGGCGTCGTCGCTACCGCGAGCAATTGCAGGCCGAAACGACATCCTTGATTCCCGTGGCGGTGGTCCATGAGACGCTGCCGACGCACGTGGCGATGACGTCGGAAGCACGGAACGTCGGCAATCCGACTGCGCGAGCCGGGACGATCGAGCTTCGAATCGGCAGCGTAGTCGTCAAGGTCGACGGCGCCGTTGATGCCAACGCGCTCCGGATCGTATTGGGAGCGTGCGATCGCGATCTCTCTACCCACGGGTACACGCGTCTGGCGGGTGGCAGGCGTCACCGACATGCGCTGCGGATTCCAAGGCCTGCCGACGAAGGTACAGACGGCGCGCGAAGAGAATCCGCTGGGTGGCAACGGCTTACCGAGCTTGCTCAACACGATGGTGTTCACGCACATCCCGGCAAGCCTGTTTCAGGCTATGGCGTCCAGAGAACAGCGTGCGTGGCTCCGCTCGCAGTATTCGCGACGCCAACCACTTGTCCGTGATCGTTAATCCCCAAAGCTCGGCTGAAGGTACCACCCGGGAGCGTACCGAGATCGGACATCACCCCGTCTTGAAACAGAAAAGCATGCAAGGCGCCGCTTGCGGTGCTCGCCTCGCCGACCACCGCACCGCGGTTGTTAATTCCGAAAGCTGCGCTATAAGTGCCACCGGGGAGCATACCGAGATCGGACATTACCCCGTTGCGAAGCAGAAAGGCGTGCAGGGGCCCGTTCGCGGTGCTCGCCTCGCCGACCACCTCGCCGCGGTTGTTGACCCCGAAAGCTGCGCTATAAGCGCCACCGGGGAGCGTGCCGAGGTCTGACATCACCCCGCTTTCAAACAAGAATGCATGTGCGGGCCCGGTTGTGGCAACCGCCCAACCCACGATTTGGCCGCGGTTGTTGATCCCGGTCGCGACGCTAAAAGCGGCACCGGGGAGCCAGGTCAACCCACCGTCTTCATACAGAAAAGCCGCTGAATGTGGACGACCGTGTCTGGGGCCAGAGTTGCCGACCACCTGGCCGCGATTGTTGATGCCGGTAGCGTCGACGAAGCTGTCAATACTGATGTTCAGGCCGGTCATCACCCCTTTATCAAACAGAAAAGCGTCCGTAGGCCCGAAGCTCCTGATAGTCGAACTTCCGACCACTTGGCCTCGCTCGTTAATCGCGTAAGCTTGGCTGGATCCGCTACCGGAGAGCGTGCCGAGGTCGGTCATCACCCCACTTTCAAACAAGAAGGCATGCGTGCCCCCGCTCGCGATGTCCGCTTGGCCCACCACTTGGCCGCGATTGTTGATCCCGGCAGCCCGGCTAGAGTTGCCACCGAGCGTGCCCAGGTCTCGTATGGTGACACTTTGGGCGTAGGCAGGCTGGAAGGCCGCGACAACCAAAAGGGCGAAAGCCATCAGGACGTGGTGAACGTAGTAGCGCACACCGCTATTTACTTTGCGTGCGGATTCCATCTTGATCCTCTTCCTGGGACATGGCCCACCTCGCGATCTGTCGCAGCCAGGGCCAATGCTGCCGCGAAGGCTACCGACAGACGGTTCGGATACGTCGTACTCATGACGCGCGCACCGATCAGGTCCAACTGACTGGAGCTGTGCGGGCTTTGTCTACAAACGCACAACCCTCGGCCCCTCCGGCGCCTGCGTATCCAAGCTATAGACGTGCCCGATGTGTTTGGGCATTGATTCCATTGAAAAAAACCCGGCGATTGGTTATGGCGTGGTTGAGAAAATCGAAATATGTTTCATGCACGACACGGCGCGGACCTCGCCAAACCGTGGAGCGTAGACGAAGAGCCTCTTTGCGCTCGTCGATATTGGCTTCCGGCGAAACGCGATGTGTTTCAACGCTGAAACTCGGCCAAGCTCGGACACCGGCGGACAAATCGCGATCGTCTCCATGATTGGCGATCGCGGACGCGATCTCATGCGACGTCCAGGTTAGCCCGGGATCATGCATGCCGAGCGCGCGGAGCGGGAAACGGCCTTGGCGAGGCGCTTACGATGGTCGTCAAGTACCTCGACCAGAAGATCGTTGCGGTGAAATACCGGTCGGGCGCGGATTCGAACCAGGTTTGCCATGGTTTGCTTCTTTTGCGTTGACCGGTTGAATCTGCAATCCGATTCAGTCGACCGTGGTCGCCTCTGAGCCGCGGGTCGCCGGTCGCCTCCCAACAACTTCGATGTCCATTTGCGACCCAAGCAGCCGGCCAGACTATCGAATGAGGTCAATCAATGATTGCACTTTGGCGATATCAGGGCACGGTTAATCAGCAACTGCGCACCATCCGCCCATTGGTCCGGATTAGCGTCAATGTAAGCGTGGACCGCATTCAGTTCGTCATGTGTTGAACGCAGCCCGGATTCGTCACAGACGAGTCCCAGCGTACGCGCATATTCGGCGCTTCCGTGGATATAGCCCGTGACGTACGCAGCAAGCTGAGATGTAGACGAACCTTTGTCAGTCAACGCTTGATTCAGGCCTTTTCTCAGTTCCTCAACGCCAAGCGCAAAACAACTCCGCGTCGCAATCAGCGCGACGATGAAAACGAATACCGATTTCCCTCGCATCTCGAAGTTTCCTGTCAAATGACCGAAGTTGGCCGAGGGCAGCCAGAGCCGTTAGCCGTGGCCGACTCGACGCGATCCTTCAGACTTACGGTTTGCGGTCTTTCAACTAAGGCAACCAAAGTTTTTTCAGCTCTGTCGTTCGTTGTTCCGTCAGATTGGTCAGACACGACGCTACGATCGCCGCACGCAATGTTCCATGTTGAAAGATGCGATCCTGAACCTGACAGTCTGCATCACGGAACTTGATCCATTGTCGTTGTGCGGCCACTAACGCAGCTCTCGCATCGGCCCGCTCGGTGTCGGAACCCAAGAGATCAAGAGCGGCCCGGTAAGCGTCGTTTAGCTGCGCGTCAGCTCCAACGAAACCTTGATGCGCACAAACAGCACTATCGGCACCCGATCCGTCGTCGTGACAAACAGGCTCTTGTGAGTTTGCCATCGTCGTGAAGCTGGCGGCAGCGAGGCAAAGGATCATCGATAGCGTGCGTCTCTTCATTTGGGAGCCTCTGTTCCGTGGCGGTTACCGAACGGAAATAACGTGCTTCTGTCTTTCTCCGGAACTAGCGCCGACTCGCTGGCGATCCGCGCACGAACGCCGATACTGCCTCCACGACACCGTCCGCCAGTGGCAGATCCGGGTTCGAATAAGCAGCGAGGTTTTCTTGCAGATCCGCCGTGCGGACCGTCTTGAGAACATGATTGGCGTCGGCGATCAGCGCCATTTCGGCCTGCGGATTGGCTCGCCGTAACAGTTCCGCGTCTTGTACGGTAACCTGGATATCCCGCGCGCCCTGCACGATCAGCACGGGCTTCATGTAATCGGCCAGCAGTGCTGCGGGGTCGATGGTCAATTCGCTCATCAGGAAGCGCTGGACTTGCGGCCTGAACACCGGCATGAGCGCCGGATCGACGCCGGTCGCGTCTACCCCATTTCCCGCTTCCAGGGAATCGAGGATCCGCATTGCATTTTCCAGGATCGGCGCATTTGCAGGGTTCGATTGCAGTTGCTGCCGCAATACGGGCCCGAGCGGACGCCCCGCCGCGGCAATCAAGATCAGGCCGGCAATGTCGGCCGATTGCCGCGCCGCCAGCAACGCCACCAAACCGCCCTCGCTGTGCCCCAACACCCATACGCTGGAAGCACCTGTCCGTGCGCGGATGGCGGCTACCCACGAATGGACGTCCGCCGCGTAGTCGTCGATCACGACATCATTGGCATCCGGTATCGCCGACGCGCTGCCGTACATGCCGCGCTTGTCGATTCGTACCGACGCGATCCCTTCTTCGCACAATCCTTCCGCGAGCAACCGGTACGTCGACGCCTGAAGCCAGCTCGGCGCGTTGCCATTTCTGTCGGTCGCGCCGGAGCCCGGCACGATCAGCACCACCGGCATATCGCCGGTGTCCGGGGACAACAGCGTGCCCTTCAACGGACCGGCAGGGCCCGGCGCTTCGATTTCCGTCTGCATGGATTAAAAGCCCCCTGGCAATGAGCTACCGACAATCGCTCCAACAGTGCAGCTCACGGCGCCTTGGCCAAAGCCAGAATGGCCGTCACCGCATCGTCCTCGATTCCCTTGATATCCGACGGGAACCGATTCCTTTGCGGTATCAACACGATAAGCCCCTCGATCTGCGCCGTCACGAGCGCCGCGCGCCGGATGCGTACCGCTTGCGGCAGCGCCGGGTTCACGCCCTCGATGAGGCCGGCGATCACGCCGCGTTGAAATTCATACCCCTCCTCGAGCATCTTCCGCGCGAACTCTTGCGTTTGGGCGAGTGCCCAGAAGTTCACGAACAGGCTTTGGGTCTTGGGCTGCTTTCCGTCTTCGAGCAACAGCCGGACCACTTTCTCCAGCCGGCCCTCGGGTGTCAGCGACGTGTCCGCGTGCACGCCGTCGTACGTATTGGCGTATGCCTCCCGCGTCACGGTAAGGATGGCCGCGAAGATGTCTTCGCGCGTGGGAAAGTAGTGCTGCAGGTTCGACAGCGCCAATCCCGCCTTTGCCGCGACCTTCCGCATGGTCAGCCCGCCGTAGCCTTCGTCCACGAAGATCTCGATCGCACTGGCCATAATCTTGTTCACAGCGTTCTTGCCGCGTTCGGTCAAGACGCGTCCGTTATCGAGAGCCGCCCTCTTCAAGAATTCCTCCTGCTGCCCCGTGAGCGCATGCTCGGGGCGATGGTGCCGATGGCGCGTCGGCGCCGCTGATGCCCGGTCGCAGACCACACGCACCGTATCCGCTCCATGCACGGGGAGTGGTGATATAGGTTGGTCGACCGGATTTTGCAAAACATCGGTGCCCGACTCGGGGTCGTGTCGGTTCCACTGCCGGGACCGAAAGGCCGAACCTGACGGGCGACATTCTACGCAGGATTGAAACTCCGCGGAGAGGCACCAATATCGATTGACGAGCGTACACATGACTTGTTCGATACCCGTCACAAAATGGGTCGATCGACACATTCTCGTCGATGCGACTGAACGTCCTTGACTCCCCGCGCTCCCGTCCCTTTGCCACCCCCATGACAAAACATCTATACTTGGACAATCCATCGACCGGCACGCCGAAGCATACGAACCCGAGCGCGCCCCCGATTCCCCGGCCCAAATTTGCCCGGAGCGACATGAGCGACTACCCCGTTTTCGACACGCTTTGCGATCTGCTGAACACGTCCGGCGCGCGGTTCCGTGTGCTGGCGCATCCGGCCGAAGGGAAATCCGACGCCATCGCCGCGCTGCGCGGCACGCGCCCCGAACAGGGCGCGAAGGCGATGCTCTGCACGTTCAAGGATGGCGGCGACACCACCGCGCTCGCGGTGATTCCCGGCCACCTGAAGATCGATTTCCGCAAGGTCGCCGATGCGGTCGGCCGCCGCAAGGCCACCCTCGCGTCGCCCGACCTCGCGGCCACCGTCACGCGCTGCGTGATGGGCGCCGTGCCGCCGTTCGTGTTCGACGCCCGCGTGACGCTCGTCGTCGACCCCGCCCTGGTCGAACGCAACACCGAGATCGCGTTCAACGCGGGCCGCCTCGACCGCTCCGTCGTGCTCGACGCGGCCGACTACGTGCGGATCGCGCAGCCCCTGCTCGCCGACATTACCCGGCCGGAAGCGGCGGACGGCGAGTAACACGCCGGTTGCCCCTTCCCCCGCAGCCGTCGCCTCGATCCGAAACCTGACCGCGAAACCATCATGACCACTACCCGGAAACTCGTGCCGTCCGAGCAGGCATCGCTGATCGAACAGGTGCAGCGCATCGCCGAAGGGCTCGGTGCGATGTTCGCGCCGTTCACCGAAGTCGTGGTTCACGACCTGCGCACGCCGAAGCACGCGATCCTCGCGATCCACAACAACCTGTCGGGCCGCGCGGTCGGCGATCCCGCGACCGAGCTCGGCCTCGCACGCATCGCGGACGACGATTTCCCGCCCGTGCTCGCGAACTACCCGAACCGCTTCGCCGACGGCCGCACCGCGAAAAGCACGTCGATCGGCATCAAGGATTCGAGCGGCCGCTATGTGGCCGCGCTGTGCCTGAATGCCGACGTCACGCTGTTCCGCGGCTTCCAGGGCATGCTGAACCAGTTCTGCAGCACGGAAGGCGAAGCCGTCGCGGAAACGCTCGATCCGGCCGGCGCGGACGCGATCCGCCAACGCATCGACGCGTTCGCGATGCGTCTCGCGACGACGCCGCGCGAACTGAAGACCGACCAGCGCCGCGAGCTGATGCAGACGCTGAAGGCAGACGGTTTCCTCGAAGTGCGCCGCGCGATGGAGATCGTGTCGCAACATCTCGGCGTCTCGCGCGCGACCGTCTACAACGATGCGAAATGACGCAAGCGCGTGACACGCGCTGCTTTCCTGCTGAACGATTTCAACGACCACCTGGCAATCCATGAACGCTCCGACTCTCCCCACCTACGACGACGTTGCCGCCGCCGCGGCCCGGCTCGAAGGCCATGCGCACCGCACACCGGTGATGACCTCACGGACGATCGACGAAGCGCTCGGCGCGCACGTGTTCTTCAAGTGCGAGAACCTGCAGCGCATGGGCGCATTCAAGTTCCGCGGCGCGTTCAACGCGCTGTCGCGCTTCGACGCGGAGCAGCGTCGCAACGGCGTCGTCGCGTTCTCGTCCGGCAACCACGCGCAGGCGATCGCGCTGTCGGCGCGCATGCTCGGCATTCCCGCGACGATCGTGATGCCGCAGGATGCGCCGGCCGCGAAGATGGCCGCGACGCGCGGCTACGGCGGCAAGGTCGTGACCTACGACCGCTACACCGAGGATCGCGAGCAGATCGGGCGCGATCTCGCGGCGCAGCACGGCCTCACGCTGATCCCGCCCTACGACCACCCGGACGTGATCGCCGGCCAGGGCACGGCAGCCAAGGAACTGTTCGACGAAGTCGGCCCGCTCGATGCGGTATTCACGCCGCTCGGCGGCGGCGGCCTGCTGTCGGGCACCGCGCTCGCCACGCGCGCGCTGTCGCCCCACGCGACGCTGTACGGCGTCGAGCCGGAAGCCGGCAACGACGGCCAGCAATCGTTCCGGTCCGGCGCGATCGTGCATATCGACACGCCGCGCACGATCGCCGACGGGGCGCAGACGCAGCACCTCGGCAACCTGACGTTCCCGATCATCCGGCGCGACGTCGACGACATCCTGACCGCGACGGACGCGGAACTGATCGACTGCATGCGCTTCTTCGCCACGCGTATGAAGATGGTGGTCGAGCCGACCGGCTGCCTGTCGTTCGCCGCGGTGCGACGGATGAAGGACGCGCTGCAGGGCAAGCGCGTGGGCATCGTGATCAGCGGCGGCAACGTCGATCTCGAGAACTTCTGCGCCCTGGTGTCGGCACCGGCATGAACGTCGCGGCGCGCATGAACATTCCGTCATCCGCGCCGCATCATTCCTTCACGTCGCGTTAAGTTTCGCGCCCTAGACTGATGATGTTGTCCCGCAGTCAGTCGTGAAGGAGCCACCATGAAATCGCACGCGATCGTCGCCGCCGCCCTGGCGGCTGCTTCCCTTTCGGCGTTCGCTCAACCGGGCGTGACGTCATCCGGTTTTCCCGCAGCGTCGCCGCACGACGCCGTCGCGCAAGCGACGCACCGCTCGCCCGGCGCGTTGCCGCACGCCGGCTTCGTGCTCGCGAAGATCGATCAGAACAATACGCCGCCCGATCGCGGCGGCGACCCGAGCGGCCGCTCGCACTCCGGCATGCGCATGTGACGGCACGCGCCGGGCGCTGTGCCGCGCCCGGCCCTCAGAACGCAGGCAGCGACGGATCGCGTGACGCGAGGATGTCGTCGGTGCGCCGCTGCAGCGCGCCGTCGATCGTCTCCGGTTGCGGAATCAGCCAGTAGCGCCCGTCCCGGATGCCGTCGAACACCCGCGCGGCGAACGCGTCGGGCGTGAGACCGTGCGCGTTCAGCATCGCGCGCATCGTGTCGACGAAGCCACGCACCTCCGGCCGGTCGTGCACCGCGCCGAACGGGTCGTTGAAGATGCCCGACTGCACGGGGCCCGGCGCAAGCAACGACACGCCGACCGGTGCGCCCAACATCTTCAGTTCTCCATACAGCGATTCCGTCAGCGCGACCACCGCGAATTTCGTTGCCGAATAAGGCGACATCAGCGGGCTCGGCAGGAACCCGCCGACCGACGCGGTATTCACGACGCGCGCCGGCACGTTGCGCTCGAGCATCCGCGGCACGAAGCTGCGGATGCCGTTCAGCACGCCGTGCACGTTGATCGCGAAGCTGCGCTCGAAGCGTTCCGGCGTGATTTCCCAGCTGAAACCGGTCGCCATCACGCCCGCGTTGTTGAACAGCAGGTCGACGCCGCCGAAGCGCTGCCACGCCGCTTCCGCCAGCGCGTCGACGGCTTCCGGCCGGCTGACGTCGGTCGGCACGCACAGGACGTCGGTGTCGAGCGTCGCGGCGAAGGCGTCGAGCTTCGCCGGGTCGAGATCGGCCAGCACGACGCGCATGCCGAGCCCGGCGGCGTAGCGTGCGAGCCCGCTGCCGATACCGCTGGCCGCGCCGGTGATCACGGCGGTGCCGCCGTCGAAGCGAATCGAGTTCGTCATGTCAATCAAAGTCCTGTCGGGTCGATGTGGGGATGCGCATACGCGGGAACCACCGGCGGCGGCAGCACCGTGCGGCCGTCGAGCGAGCGCACCGCGAGTTGCTGCGCGAGCGGGAAATGCAGGCTGTGCGTGACGAGGCCCGTGCGTTCGCGCGCCGGCAGACGGCACAGCGCGAGCGCGGTCTCGGCGAGATACGCGACGTCCTCGGTCGGATAGCCTTCGGGGATGTAGCGCGCGGCACCGGGCGTGCGGATCGCCGTGCTCGGCGCGACGAGATTCACCGCGATGCCGTCGGCTTCGAGTTCGGCCGCGAGCCCCTGCGTGAAGCGCGACAGCGCCGCCTTCGCCGCCGCATAGACGGTCGCGCCGCCCGCACGCGAGAAATCGTCGAACGGCCGCAGCGGCGGCAGCGCCGTCACCGAGCCGACGTTGACGATCCAGCCGGCGCCGCGGGCGCGCATCAGCGGGATCGCGGCCTGTGCCAGCGCGAACGGAATCCGCAGATAGTGTTCGATCGTCGTGTCGAACATCGTCATCGGCATCGCGTCGACGCACGCGTAGTCGGCCACGCCCGCGTTGTTGACGAGGATGTCGAGGCCGCCGGCGGCTTGCGCCGCGCGCCCGACGAGCGCGTCGCGCTCGGCCGCGTTCGACAGGTCGGCCGCCAGCGCAATCGCGCGGCCGCCGGCGGCCTCGATCAGCGCAACCGTTTCGGCGAGCGTGCCGGCGGTCGTCGCCGATTGCGTGAGGCTGCGCGCCGTCACGACGACGGTCGCGCCTTCGGATGCGAGGCGCTGCGCGATCGCACGGCCAATGCCGCGGCTGGCGCCCGTCACGAGCGCGCACTTGCCGGCCAGTACGCCGGTTCGGGTATCGGTCATCGTAGTCTCCTGTGTTGTGCGTGCGGGCCGCTCAACGGGCGATATCCGCAACATGAAGCACCAGCTTCGTTTTCGCCTCGCCCGTTTGAACGAGGTCGAGCGCGCGGGCCGCCTGTTCGAGCGGGAAACGGTCGAAGCGCGGCACGCGCAGCGCGCGCTTGTCGAGTTGCGCCGCGATCCGGCCGAGCGTGCCGCCGCTCGGCATCCGGCTGTAGGTCATCGCGGTGCGCAGGCCGCGTCGTGCGGCAACGGCCGCCGTCGCGGCGAGCCGCTCCGCATCGCCGGCCGCGAGCGTCATGATGTTCGCCAGCGTGCCGCCCGGCGCCAGCAGGTCGAGCGCATCGGGCAACGTGTCGCCGCCGACCGCGTCGAGCACGAGGTCGACACCGCCGGGCGCCCAGGCGCGCAGGGCCGCGGCGATGTCCTGCGCGCGATAGTCGATGCTCGCCGCCGCGCCCAGCGATTCGACCGTCTCGCGGTTGCACGCCGAACACGTTGCCGCGACGCGCGCGCCGGCCTGCACGGCAAGCTGGATCGCGAACGTGCCGACCGCGCCCGCGCCGCCGTGCACCAGCACGGTCTGGCCCGCCTTCAGCCCGCCGTCGTCGAACAGGCCGGCCCATGCGGCAAGCGCAGGCGTCGGCACCGTGGCGGCTTCCGCCAGGCTCACCGCGTCGGGCACGCGCACGACCGAGTCGTGACGCACCGCGACGAATTCCGCATACGCACCCCAGCGCCCCGCGCCGACGTCGGTCTGCGCGAACACGCGCATGCCGGGCGCGAACCCGTCGACGCCGTCGCCGACCGCTTCGACCACGCCCGCCGCGTCGAAGCCGATCACGAACGGAAACGTGTATTGCATGAACGCGCCGAGGTAGCCTTCGCGGCATTTCCAGTCGGCGGGATTGATGCCCGCGTAGGCCACGCGGATCAGCACGTCGCCGGGGCCCGGCGTCGGGGCCGGCACGTCGGCCATTCGCAAGGTGTCGGAATGACCGACGCGGTCGATCAACAGGGCTCGCATCTTCGTGTCTCCAGGGTTGGTTTGATGTCAGCTCGATGTGGGCTGCGCGTCACGCCGCCGTATCCGCCAGCAGGCTCGACGCGAGCGGACAGAACGCATGCGAGATCGCATCGACCGTCCAGTCGGGGCTTTCGGCGTCGAACCGGCGGTCGACCCAGCCCCAGTGATACGGATGCATCAGGTATTCGCCGAGCAGATCGCCGACGTGCGCGAATTCCTGCTGCCACACGTGCGTCCATCCACCGGGCGTTTCGATCCGGCTCAGCCGCCAGTTGCGGATGCCGGGCATGAACGCGGGCATCTGCAGCAGTTCGCGTTCGAGCGCGGCGATCCGCGCTGTGCTGGCCTGCGGCCGCACGCGCAGCATCAGCGTGCGCCAGACGCCGTCGCGCAACACCGGTTCGCGCAGGCCGCCGCCGATCGAGCGGCATTGAGCGCCATCGATGCGCTCGATACCCGGCAATTGAGCCAGCGCCACGAAATCCGCCGTGCCGTCGGCCGCCGAATCGTCGCGCAACACGTCGAGCGTGTAGTCGCCCGCGCCCCAGCTGCCGTCCAGATTGCGTGCCAATGCCACGCGTTTCGTGCCAGGCCGCGCGTGCGCGGCTTCGTGCAATGCATGCTCGATCGCGCCCGCATCGCAATCCGCGGACACGAATACCTGTGCCGTGTCATGCCGCATGATCGACCTCCGTCAGCGCAGGCAGCGGCGCATCGGCGTCCGTCATCACATGGCGGCGGCGCAGGTCGCACAGCGCGTCGACCGCCATCCAGAACCCGACCACGCCGGCATCCGTCAACGCACGCATCCGGTAATAGGCCGGCGCGTCGGCCACGTGCCAGGTCAGCCACAGCGTGCTCGGCTGCCCCGGCACCGCGACGGGCGGTGATACCCAACGGCCGGCCGCCGTCAGCCCACGCGCCGCGTGGCCCGGCAGGTAACGGTCGCGCAGCAGTGCAAGCACGTCGGGAATGCGCTCGGGCGCGAGCGTGATTTCGTCTACGATCTGGATCATTCGCGTGTCGTCCGTGGTCGTTCGTGACAGGGATGCGCAGCCGGCCTACGCCGTTCCGGCGAGGCCGAACGCGGTCGGCGTGGATAGCATTCTTGCGTGGTGACGATTCACAGACCCCTACCGGCCCGCTCACCGCCCCCTGTCGCAACGATCAGATCGGGAAACTCATGAAACAGCGCGCCATCCCGGCCCTCGGCCGCGTCCTGCCGGGCCTCGGCGCGCGCCTGCTGAGCGAACTCACGCGCAGCGGCGCGCCGC
>NZ_JAAGPC010000062.1:0-45884 GCF_017104595.1 Burkholderia sp. Tr-20390
GGCCGGCTATGCGGCGACGTGGTCGCGGCGCTCGTCACGGGTGGCGCGCCTGCGGCCCGGCGCATGGCCGCTCGCGCGTCGCACGACGGCCCGCGCCTGTCGCCACGGGAAATCGACGTACTGCGGGCCATCTCCCGAGGGGCGAGCAACAAGCAGGTCGCGCAGGCGCTCTCGATGAGTCCGAGCACGGTGCGCACCCATGTCGAGAAGGCGTTTCGCAAGCTTGAATGCTCGACACGCGCCGCGGCGACGCTCAAGGCATCGGCGATGGGGTTGCTCTGACGCGATCCGCGACGCTGATTCGCTTCCATCTGCGCGGACGGACGGCTCGCGCCCGCCCAATCAATCCAGCCCGCCCTGGCACAGATACTTGATCGACAGGTAATCGTCGAGCCCGTAGCGCGACCCTTCGCGGCCATAGCCCGATTCCTTCACGCCGCCGAACGGCGCGGCCTCGCTCGCGAGTGCGCCTTCGTTGATCCCGACGATGCCCGTTTCGAGCCGTGCTGACACGCGCGCGATGCGGCGCACGTCCTGCGTGTAGAAATACGCGGCGAGGCCGAACGGCGTGTCGTTCGCGGCGTCGACGGCTTCGTCCTCGGTGTCGAAGCGAAACAGTGCGGCGATCGGGCCGAAGGTTTCCTCGCAGGTCAGCTGCATGTCGGCGGTGGCGTCGGCGAGCACCGTCGGCGCGTAATAGTTCGCGCCGAGCTCGGTCAGGCGCTTGCCGCCCGTCAGCACGCGCGCGCCGCGTTCAACGGCATCGCCGACGTGCCGCGCGATCTTGTCCACCGCGCGCGCGTTGATCATCGGGCCGATCTGCGCGGCCGGGTCGGTCGCCGGCGCGACCTTCAACGCGGCGACGCGCGCGGCGAGCTTCTGCGCGAACGCATCGTAAACGCCGGCCTGCACGTACACGCGATTCGGCGAGACGCACGTCTGCCCGCCGTTGCGGAACTTCGCCGCCATCAGCCCGTCGACCGCGGCATCGAGCTCGGCGTCGTCGAACACGATGAACGGCGCATTGCCGCCCAACTCGAGCGAAAGCTTCTTCAGCGTCGCGGCCGAATCGCGCGCGAGCAGCTTGCCGACGGCCGTCGAGCCGGTGAACGTGATCTTGCGCACGCGGCTGTCGGCGAGCCAGTCGGCGGCCGCGTCGATGCCGCGCTCACGCGACGCCGTGATCAGGTTCAGCACGCCCGCCGGCACGCCCGCTTCCTGCGCGAGGAACGCGAGCGCGAGCGCGGTGAGCGGCGTGTCCTCCGCGGGCTTCGCGACGACCGTGCAGCCGGCCGCGAGCGCCGGTGCGATCTTGCGCGCGATCATCGCGAGCGGGAAATTCCACGGCGTGATCGCCGCGACGACGCCGATCGGCTCCTTCACCGCGCTCAGCCGCTTGCCGCGCTGCTGCTGCGGAATGATGTCGCCGTACGTGCGCGTCGCTTCCTCGGCGAACCACAGCACATACGACGCGCCGTACGCGACTTCGCCGCGCGCTTCGGCGAGCGGCTTGCCCTGTTCGCGCGACATCAGCTTCGCGAGATCGTCGGTGTGCGCGACGATCGCCGCGTGCCATGCTCGCAGGATCGCCGCGCGGTCGCGAGCGGGCGTCGCGCGCCACGCGGGCAGCGCGCGGGCTGCCGCATCGGTCGCCGCGCGCGCATCGGCGGCGCCGCTGTCGGGTGCGTGGGCAACGGTCTCGAGCGTGGCCGGATCGGTGACGGCGAAGCGGCGGCCGTCGAGCGCATCGCGCCAGGCGCCGTCGATCAGGTTGGCGGTGCGAACGAGTTCGGTTCGGGACAGCATAAGCGGCATGACAGGTCCTTGAATGAAGCAGTTCGGTGACGACGGCGGCGCGGCAGGCGCGCGACTGCCCCGTACGGACAGCGACGCTGCCGTATTCGCGGGTGCCGCGCGCGGTGCGTCAGTGACGTTCGCCGAACAGCGATTCGAGCGGGTAGTGCCGTTTGACGAACGGCGATTTGATGATCACGTAACTGAAATACTTCTCGATGCCGATGTTCTGCTCGAGCAGCCCTTCGACGATCGTCTGGTAATGGCTCACGCTGCGCGTGATGAACTTCAGCAGATAGTCGTAGCCGCCGCTCGCGAGGTGGCATTCGACGATCTCGTCGACGTTGCGGATCGCCGCGACGAAGCGGTCGAAATCCTCGCGCCGGTGGTCGGCCAGCGTGACCTCGGTGAACACGACCTGCACGTCGCCGAGTTTCTCGAGCTGGATGTGCGCGCCGTAGCCGCCGATGTAGCCGGCCTTCTCGAGCCGCTTCACGCGGATCAGGCAGGGACTGGGCGACAGCCCGACCGCATCGGCCAGCTCGACGTTGGTCATGCGGCCGCGCTTCTGCAACTGGGAGAGGATGCGCAGGTCGATGCGATCCAGCTTGCTGTCCGTCATGTTCACGTGCGTCGGGAGTCGGAAAAATGGAATGTCCGGTTACTTTAGAGTCGAAAGATATCCGCCACAAGCCCGGCTTTCCCTTGGCCCGTCAGGCCGGCTGCGCGTGCGCGGCGTCGAGCGCGCGCTGCACGCCCGAATCGGCCAGCACGTCGTCGAGCGTGTTGCGCACGCGTTCGAACAGCAGGTCGAACTCGCCCGCGGTGAAGCTCAGCGCCGGCGCGAAGCCGAGCACGCCGTCGCCGAACGCGCGGAACACCACGCCGTTCGCGTACGCGGCGGCTGCGATCTTGTCCGGCACGTTCAGCGCCGGGTCGAAGCGCGTCTTGTGCGCCTTGTCGGCCACCAGTTCGAGCGCGCCGAGCAGCCCGACCGAACGCGCGTCGCCGACGAGCGGATGCGCGCGCAGCGCGTCGAGGCCTGCCGCGAAGCGGGGCGCCAGCGCCTGGCCGTTCGCGAGCAGCCCGCCTTCGTGATAGAGCTTCAGCACCTCGAGGCCGATCGCCGCGCTGACCGGATGCGCGGAATACGTATGGCCGTGGCCGACCACCGGCGAATCGGCGCGGTCGCCCGCGATCCCTTCGTAGATTTCGTCGGACATCAGCACCGCGCCCATCGGCGCATAGCCGGCCGTCAAGCCCTTCGCGACGGTCATCAGGTCCGGATCGACCTGTTCGGCCTCGCAGGCGAACAGCGGGCCCGTGCGGCCGAAGCCGGTGATCACCTCGTCGGCGACGAACAGGATGCCGAGGCGCCGGCACGCGTCGCGCATCGCCTTCAGCCAGCCGGCCGGCGGCACGATCACGCCGCCGGAGCCTTGCACCGGCTCGCAGAAGAACGCGGCGACGTTGTCCGCGCCGAGTTCGGCGACCTTCGCTTCGAGCGCGGCGACCGACGCGGCGATCAGCGCCTGCGGATCGTCGCCGAGCGGATGGCGGTACGGGTAGGGCGACGGAATGTGGTGCTGATCGGCCCGCGGCAGGTCGAAATGGCGATGGAACGCCGGCAGTGCGGTGAGCCCGGCGCCGATCGACGACGAGCCGTGATAGCCGCGCTCCAGCGCGATCATGTGCTTTTTCGACGGGCGGCCGGTCGCGTTGAAATAGTGCGTGATGAAACGGATCGCGGAATCGACCGCGTCCGAGCCGCCGAGCGTGAAATACACACGATTCAGCGACGGCGGCGCGAGCGCGGCGAGCCGTTCGGCGAGTTCGATTGCCGGCTGCGAGCCGAAATGGAAATAACCGGTCGCGTAGGGCAGCTTCGCCAGCTGGTCGGCGGCGGCCTTCACGATACTGTCGCGGCCGTAGCCGACGTTCACGCACCACAGGCCCGAGAACGCGTCGAGCAGCGTGTGGCCCGCGGCGTCGCGCAGGAACACGCCGTCCGCGGATTCGAGCACGGTGACGCCGCGCGCCTCGTGCGCACGGTAATTGACGACGGGGTGGATCAGGTGTTGACGATCGGCTTCGATCAGCGCGGCTTGGTTCATGGGGAGGCGGGACTCTCGTCAGGTGTCAGCGGTGAGTTCATGCTAACGGGCGAGAAATCCGGATGCGTCTTCAATTTGCGGCCCGAAACGTATGCGCGCGGCGTTTGTGCGGGGCGCTTCGGCATTTTCTGCTGCGCGCCCCGTGCGGCCGGATATCGACGTCAGTAGCCGCGCGCGCGATCGACGACGCCGATCATCGGCTGGCCCGCGCGATGGCGCGCGAGGTTCGCGAGCACCGCGTCGACCGCGGTGTCGGGCCGCGTCGCGCTGGCGATGTGCGGCGTGATGCGGATGCGCGGATGGGTCCAGAACGGATGGCCGGCCGGCAGCGGTTCGGGATCCGTCACGTCGAGGATCGCGCTGTCGAGGCGGCCGCTCGCGAGCGCCGCGAGCAGCGCGGCTTCGTCGAGCTGCGGGCCGCGCCCGACCTGCACCAGCGACGCGCCGGCGGGCAGCGCATCGAACACGCGTGGGCCGAGCAGCCCGCGCGTGCTGTCGGTCAGCGGCAGCAGGCAGATCAGGATGTCGGTGCGCGCCAGGAACGCGTCGAGTGCCGCGTCGCCCGCGTAGCAGTCGATGCTGTCGAGCGTGCGAGGCGTGCGGCTCCAGCCGGCGCACGGGAAACCGAAGCGCCGCAGCGTGTCGAGCACGGCCTGGCCGAGCGTGCCGAGCCCGAGCACGCCGATGCGCCGCGATGCGGCCGCGCGCACCGGCTTCTCGTGCCACACCTGGTCGCGCTGCTGCGCCGCATAGTCGAACAGGTCGCGATGGATCGTCAGCACGGCCTGCGTCACATACTCGACCATCCCTTCGACGATACCGGGCTCGATCATCCGCACGACCGGAATGTGCGACGGCACGCGCGACAGGTCGAACTGGTCGATGCCGGCGCCGACCGAGAACACGACTTCGAGATTCGGCAACAGCGCGACCGGATCGTCCGGCGGCTGCCAGGCGGCGAGATAGCGGACGGCTGCGGCGTCGCCGAGGTCCGGCCAGATCCGGAACGGCAGATCGGGCGCCTGTTGCGCGAAGCGTGCCGCCCACTGCGCGCCGCGCACCGGGTCGGCCTTGTAGAGAAAGCTCATCGTGTGTCCCGTTCAGCCGAGCGCCTGGCTCACGATCGCGAACGCGCGCAGCGCCGGGTCGCGCGCGGGCGTCGTGCCGCGCGCCATCGTGACGACGGTATCGACGCGCGGCAGCCCGAGCCCGTCCAGCCAGTCGGACAGCCCGCTGTCGCTCGGCAGGTCGACCCGCACGAACATCCCTTCGTTCAGCGCGAGCCAGTGACTGATCAGCGCCTGCGCGCGCAGCGCATCCGGTGCGATCACCGGGCCGATCACGTGGCCCGGGCCGAAGCGGCGGAACAGCGCGAAGCCGAGCAGTTCGCCGTCGCGATCGAGCGCGATGCCGTTCGCGACGTCGAGCAGCGCGTCGGTCACCGCGCCGCGTTCGTAGCCGGCCGCGCGCGACGCGAGCGCGGCGAGGCGCGGCCCGTCGTTGGTGCCGAGCGGGCGCAGGCGCTCGCCGGGCGGCAGCGAGATCAGCGGCGGCCGGAACGCCGCGCCCTGATGCTGGTTGATCGTATCGATCGGCTCGAAACCGAACGCCGCGTACAGCGGCTCGCGTCCCGGCATCGCATGCAGAAACACGGTGCGGGTGCCGAAGCCGTCGAGCGCGCGGGCGAGGAGCTCGCGCTCGATGCCGCCGCCCGCGCGCTCGGGCGACACGATCACCATGCCGAGCGCCGCGTGCGATTCGCCGAGGCGCCAGCCCAGCGCGGTTCCCACGACGCCGGTCTCGTCTTCGGCCACGATGCCGCCGCCGAGCTGGAGCACGAAGCGCCAGTCCTCGAGCCGGTGCGGCCATTTGACCGCCTCCGACAGCCGATGGGCGGCCGGCAGGTCGGTGTCGGCGAACGGGCGATAGGTGAGCGTGCGGGAAGGGTTGAGGTCGGACACGCCGGACTCCGGATGGGTGGAAATGACGCATTCACTCTGCCAGCGCGGGTGCGGCGCGGATAGGACGATTCGCCTGTTTTCCGCCGCTGACGGGCGCGCCCGCGAGATCGATGCAAACCGGCTCGATCGGCGCGGACGAACGCGTGGATCGTGCCGGCGCGGCCGGTCAATCCCGCCACTCGTGCTGTGGGAACGCCTCTACGATTCATGCACGGCGGCGCTGCCGCCTGCCGGCGGGCCGCGCCCGCTCGCACCGCAGATCGTGCTGCATGCGGCGGGCAACTTGCGGCGATTGTGCGTTTTGAGCGGCGCCGAACGATGCGCGCACGACTTTTTGCCCTGATTCAATTTCGTTACACCCAGCCCATCCCCGGCCCTGCCGGGGCTTCACACCGACAGGACCCGACCATGATCCAGTTTGAACCGAAGTACATCACCTTCGACTGCTACGGCACGCTGACCCATTTCCGGATGGCCGAGACGGCGCGCGAAATCTATGCGGATCGGTTGTCGCCGGCCACGATGGAGGCCTTCGTGCGTGCGTTCGCCGCCTATCGGCTCGATGAGGTGCTGGGCGCGTGGAAGCCGTACCGTGACGTCGTCGTCAACTCGGTCCGTCGCACCTGCGCGCGGCTCGGCGTGACGTTCGACGAAGCCGAGGCCGAGCTGTTCTATCACGCGGTGCCGACCTGGGGCCCGCACCCGGACGTGCCGGCCGGGCTGTCGCGGCTGGCGTCGAAGTACAAGCTGGTGATCCTGTCGAACGCGATGGACGACCAGATCATGAGCAACGTCGACAAGCTCGGCGCGCCGTTCCATGCGGTGTTCACCGCGCAGCAGGCGCAGTCGTACAAGCCGCGCATGCAGGGCTTCGAATACATGTTCGACAAGCTCGGCTGCAAGCCGGAGGACGTGCTGCACGTGTCGTCGAGCCTGCGCTACGACCTGATGACGGCCGAGGATCTCGGGATCAGGCACAAGGCGTTCGTGAACCGCGGCCACGAGCCCGGCACGCCGTTCTACAACTATTACGAAGTGTCGGATATCGGCCAGCTGGCGACGCAGCTTGGCCTGTAAGCAGTACGTCGGCTGCGCGGCGTGCGTCGCGCGGCCTGCTGCCGGGCGGCCGCGCGACGGGAAAACCCGCCCATGCGGCCGGCGCCGCAGCGGCGCACACGGGTGCGTGCCTGGCACCGCGCCGTCGGGCTCCACGTTTCGACGCATCGAGGCCGCGACCAATCCTCTGAACTTTCACGGGCACCTGCCGCGCGCGGTGGGCCGCCCCGCATCGGCACGCAGCCGGCACGGGGCGGCATCAGTCGACATCGGCCGACATCGACCCGCACGCGCCGGCTGCGCCGATGCACCGCATGCGTGCGGGATGCGCGTCGGATCGGCGCGGCGAAACCGGCCGGAGTGCACGCAGCAAATCATGCTGCGCAGGCCACCCAAAACGGTCGATTCGTATCGTGAGGGCGGCCCGAATCGGGACAACCGGCATTTTGGCGGTGCTTAAATGAATTGCATGTGAACGACGCCGCGCCCGCCACCAGCAAGCGGGTGCGGCGGGATTGAACAACCACGCTGGACCCAAGACCCCACTTTCCACAGTCAGGAGCAGTTCGGATGAGCGACGATATCGACAATGGCGGCAAGGGCGGCTTCACGCGCCGCGACATGATGAAGGTCATGGCGGCGAGCGGCATGATGGCCGCCGGCGCCGGCGGACTGCTGATGACCCCCGGCGCCGCGTTCGCCGCGCCCGCGCCGAAGCGCGGCGGCAAGATCCGGGTCGCGAACGAAGCCGGCTCGACGGCCGATACGCTCGATCCGGCCAAGGGCTCGACGGGCGCGGACTATACCCGCTTCTTCATGTTCTACAGCGGCCTCACGCAGCTCGATGCGAGCCTGACGCCGCAGATGAACCTCGCCGAATCGCTGCAGACGACCGATGCGAAGACGTGGATCATCAAGCTGCGCAAGGGCGTCACGTTCCACGACGGCAAGCCGGTGGGCCCGGCCGACGTGGTGTTTTCGCTGATGCGCCACAAGAACCCGGCCACCGCGTCGAAGGTCAAGACGCTTGCCGAACAGTTCACGGATGCGAAGGCGAGCGGCCCCGACGAAGTCACGTTGACGCTCGCCAGCGCGAACGCCGATCTGCCGGTGATCCTCGCGACGCCGCAGCTCGTGATCGTCAAGGACGGCACGACCGACTTCTCGACCGGCATCGGCTGCGGCCCGTACAAGCTGAAGTCGTTCAAGCCGGGCGTGTCGACCGTCGGCGTGCGCAACGACAGCTACTTCAAGCCGGGCAAGCCGTATCTCGACGAGATCGAGCTGATCGGCATCAGCGACAGCGCCGCGCGCCTGAACGCGCTGCTGTCGGGCGACGTGCACCTGATCAACGCGATCGATCCGCGCTCGACGCAGCGGGTCTCGTCGACGCCGGGCTATGCGCTGAAGGAGACCAAGTCGGGCCTCTATACCGACCTGATCATGCGCAGCGACAACCCGATCGTATCGAGTCCCGATTTCGTCGAAGGGATGAAGTACCTGTTCGATCGCGAGCAGCTCCGCACGGCGGTGTTCCGCGGCTACTCGGTGATCGGCAACGACCAGCCGATTCCACCGGGGCACCGCTACTTCAACGCGTCGCTGCCGCAGCGGCCGCACGATCCGGACAAGGCGAAATTCCTGCTGCAGAAGGCCGGTGCGCTGGGCGCCACGCTGCCGCCGATCTATGCGACGTCCGACGCGAACGGGTCGATCGAAATGGCCGTGCTGCTGCAGCAGGCCGGCCAGAAGATCGGGCTGAACCTGCAGGTCAACCGCGCGTCACCCGACGGCTACTGGTCGAACCACTGGATGAAGCACCCGCTCACCTTCGGCAACATCAACCCGCGCTCGAGCGCCGACGTGCTGTTCACGCAGTTCTTCAAGTCGGATGCGCCGTGGAACGAGTCGGGCTGGAAGAACGCGAAGTTCGACCAGCTGCTGCTCGCCGCGCGTTCGGAAACCGACGACGCGAAGCGCAAGCAGATGTACGGCGACATGCAGGTGATCGTGGCGCAGCAGGGGCGGGTCGGCATTCCGGCGTTCATCAGCTTCCTCGACGGCTACGACAAGCGGCTCGCGGGCCTCGGCTCGATCCCCACCGGGCCGATGATGGGCTTCACGTTCGCCGAGAACGTGTGGTGGAACGCATGACGTTGTGGCTGGCCGCCGTCGCGCGGCCGGTGCGGGCCACCGCGCCGGCCACGCGCGGGCTTTTCAGGAGTGCTTCTCCATGAACCGAATTCTCATCGGGCTGATCGGCCGGCGCATCGCGGTCACCGCGCTGACGCTGCTGATCGTGTCCGCGATCATCTTCACGATCACGAACCTGCTGCCGGGCGACGCCGCGCAGGCCGCGCTCGGCCAGTCGGCGACGCCGGAGACGGTCGCCGCGCTGCGCCAGCAGTTCGGTCTCGACATGCCGGCGCACGTGCGTTACGTGCACTGGCTCACCGGCCTGTTGCACGGCGATTTCGGCCGGTCGCTGTCCGGCGACATGCCGGTGTCGGAGCTGATCGGCGGGCGCCTGCCGAAGTCGCTCACGCTGGCGGCGATCACGACCGCCGTGTCGGTGCCGATCGCGCTGCTGCTCGGGATCCTCGCGGCCGTCAAGCGCGAGTCGGTGGTCGACCGCGTGATCAGCCTCGGCACGCTGTCGCTCGTCGCGACGCCGGAGTTCCTGATCGCGACGGTCGCCGTGCTCGTGTTCGCGGTGAAGCTGCGCTGGCTGTCCGCGTTGTCGTACAGCGGCCCGATCGAAAGCCTGCACGACTTCCTGCGCGCGTATGCGATGCCGGTGCTGACGCTGTGCGCGGTCGTGATCGCGCAGATGGCCCGCATGACGCGCGCCGCGGTGATCGAGCAGCTGAGCGCGTCGTATGTCGAGATGGCCACGTTGAAGGGCGCGAGCCCCGCACGCGTCGTGCTGCGCCATGCGCTGCCGAACGCGATCGGCCCGATCGCCAATGCGATCGCGCTGAGCCTGTCGTATCTGCTCGGCGGCGTGATCGTCGTCGAGACGATCTTCAACTATCCGGGCCTGGCGAGCCTGATGGTCGACGCCGTCAGCAACCGCGATTTCCCGTTGGTCCAGGCGTGCACGCTGATCTTCTGCGTCGCGTACCTGACGCTCGTGCTGTTCGCCGACCTGTGCTCGATCGTGTCGAACCCGCGATTGCGCACCTGAGTGTTTCGTCTTCCTTCCGAGATGCCGCCCATGCAACCGATCGAACCCGTACAACGCAGCAGCGCGCTGCCGCCCTCCGGCGACCCGCCCGTGGGGCGGGGCAGCGTGCCGCCTGCCGCGCCTGCGCCCGACCAGCCGCGCAAGCGCCGCGCCGTGCGCATCGCCTTGACCGCCGGCGGCCGCGTCGGCCTGTCGATGGCCGGCCTGATGCTGTTCGTCGCGGTGTTCGCGCCGCTGATCGCGCCGCATGACGTCGGCACGATCGTCACGCCGGACGTGTTCGCGCCGTTCAGCGCGAAGCTGCCGTTCGGCTCCGACTTCCTCGGCCGCGACATGCTGAGCCGGATCCTGTACGGCACGCGGCTGACCGTGCTGCTCGCGCTCGCCGCGGTGCTGCTCGCCGCGGTGACCGGCACGACGCTCGGGCTGCTCGCGACCGTGTCGGGCCGCGCGGTGGACGAGACGATGAGCCGGCTGCTGGACGCGCTCACGTCGATTCCGTCGAAGATGTTCGCGCTGATGTTCGTCGCCGCGTTCGGCTCGTCGCTGCCGCTGCTGGTGCTCACCGCCGCGGTCAGCTACATGCCGGGCTCGTACCGGATCGCGCGTGCGCTGGCGGTCAACATCAGCACGCTCGAATTCGTGCAGGTGGCGAAGGCGCGCGGGGAAAGCGCGCTGTACATCGCGTGCGTCGAGATGCTGCCGAACATGATCCATCCGATGCTGGCCGACACCGGGCTGCGCTTCACGTTCGTCGTGCTGCTGCTGAGCGGCCTGAGTTTTCTCGGGCTCGGCGTGCAGCCGCCGTATGCGGACCTCGGCTCGCTCGTGCGCGAGAACATCGCGAGCCTCGGCGACGGCTCGGCCGTCGCGATCATGCCCGCGGTCGCGATCGCGATCCTGACGGTGGGCGTCAACCTGTTGATCGACGGTTTGCCGCATCGCGGCCGCCGCAAGGGCGCGGCCGGCGCCGCCGGAGGACACTGATGCGACACGAATCGAACCCGCTCGTCGAGGTGCGCGGGCTGCGCGTGGTCGGCGGCCGGCCGGGCGGCGAGGAAACGACGATCGTCCACGGCGTCGACTTCGAGATCGGGCGCGGCGAGGTGCTCGCGCTGATCGGCGAATCGGGCTCCGGCAAGACGACGATCGCGTTGTCGCTGATGGGCCATGCGCGCGCCGGATGCCGGATCGCCGGCGGCTCGGTGAAGCTCGACGGCACCGACGTGTGCACGCTTTCCGCGGAGGCGCTGACCGCGCTGCGCGGCCGCAAGGTCGCGTATATCGCGCAGAGCGCGGCCGCCGCGTTCAACCCGTCGCGCACGATTCTCGACCAGGTGATCGAGAGCGCGCTGATCCACAAGACGCTGACGAAGCGCGACGCGCAGGCGAAGGCGGTCGAGCTGTTCCGCGCGCTCGCGCTGCCGGAGCCGGAGACGATCGGCAAGCGCTATCCGCACCAGGTGTCGGGCGGTCAACTGCAGCGGCTGATGGCCGCGATGGCGCTGATCACCGATCCCGAGCTGGTGATCCTCGACGAACCGACCACCGCGCTCGACGTGACCACGCAGATCGACGTGCTGCAGGCGTTCAAGAACGTGATCCGGCGCTACGGGATGAGTGCGGTGTACGTGTCGCACGATCTGGCCGTGGTCGCGCAGATGGCCGACCGGATCGTCGTGCTGAGCGACGGCGTGATCCGCGAGGCGGGCGACACCGAACAGATCCTGCATGCGCCCGCGCACCCGTACACGCAGAGCCTGATCGCGGCGGTCACGCCGAACGATGCCGAACGCGACGCGCAGGCACAAGCACAGGAGCCGGCCGCGCCGGCGCCGCTGCTCGAGGTGCGCGGCGCGATCGCGGGCTACGGCGGCCGTACCGCGAAAGGCTGGCCCGCGAAGGTGATCCTGCATGAAGTCGACCTGCGCATCGGGCGCGGGCAGACGGTCGGCGTGATCGGCGAATCGGGTTCCGGCAAGACGACGCTCGCGAAGGTGATCGCGGGCCTCGTGCCGGCGACCGGCGGCGCGATCCTGCTCGACGGCGAGCCGCTCGCGCGCGATATCGTCAAACGGACGAAGGAGCAGCACCGCCGCGTGCAGATCGTGTTCCAGAACGCCGATACCGCGCTCAATCCGGTGCATACCGTCGAGCGCACGCTCGCGAGGCCGCTTGCGTTCTATCACGGGATCAAGGGCGCGCGTGCACGCCAGCGCGTCGCGGAGCTGCTCGAACTCGTGCGGTTGCCGCCGGCGGTCGCCTCGCGGCGTACCGGCGAGCTGTCGGGCGGGCAGAAGCAGCGCGTGAACCTCGCGCGTGCGCTCGCGGCCGAGCCCGACCTGATCCTGTGCGACGAGGTCACGTCGGCGCTCGACACCGTGGTCGGCGCCGCGATCATCGAGCTGCTGCGCGACCTGCAGGCGAAGCTCGGCGTGTCGTACGTGTTCATCACGCACGACATCGCGAAGGTGCGCGCGATCAGCGACGACATCGTCGTGCTGTATGCGGGCCGCCGCGTGGAGACGGGCAGCCGCGACGCGCTGTGCGCGCCGCCTTATCACCCGTATTCGCATCTGCTGGTGTCGTCCGCGCCGGAGCTGCGCGCGGGCTGGCTCGACGATGCGACCGAGCGTTGCCATCGGCCGCTGGTGCCGATCGGCGAGCGCGAGAACGAGGCCGAGCTGTGTCCGTTCCTGTCGCGCTGCGCGATGCGCGTGGACGGCGTGTGCAACCGCACGGCCCCGTCGTTGCGCACGCTCGGCAACGGCGCGCAGGTGCTCTGCCATCGCAGCGAGGAGGATCTCGCGCGCTTCCAGGCGGAGCCGGAGCCGGTGCCGGCAGGCGGCACGACGGTGCAGCCGGTCCGGCTGTAATGCGCGCCGTCGTTCGTTCATCGCCCCCGCTCGCACCGGCGATCGACGTTGCGCATAGTGTGCTGCGGCAGGCGGGCAAAACGGCAAATGACACGTGTGGCGCGCGCGAATACGCGGCAACTGCGCTTTTTGATGGTGATTAAATGATTCTCATTGGACGGTCGCCGATCGTCGTCGCCGGAATACGCGAGAAGAATTCGATGAAACTGGAATCGTACTGGCTGGACACTCGTCCCGCGTTTCGCGCCGGCAGCGAAGGGCCGGTCGAAGGGCGCGCGGACGTGGTCGTGATCGGCGGCGGCTTCACCGGCTTGTCGGCGGCGCTCGCGCTCGCGCAGCGCGGCGTGGCGGTGGCGGTGCTCGAAGCCGCGCAGGTCGCGGGCGAAGCGTCGGGCCGCAACGGCGGCCAGTGCAATACCGGCGTCGCGCAGGACTATGCGTCGCTGGCCGCGCGCATCGGTGTCGACGCCGCGAAACGGTTCTATCGCGCGTACGAAAGCGCGGTGAAGAGCGTCGAGACGATCGTGACCGAACAGGCGATCGACTGCGATTTCCGGCGCGCCGGCAAGCTGAAGCTCGCCGCGAAGCCGCAGCATTTCGCGGGGCTTGAAAAGACCTTCAACGCGTTGCGGCGCGACGTCGATCCCGACATCGAGCTGATCGACCCGTCGCACATCCGCGATGAAATCGCGTCCGACGGCTTTTACGGCGGGCTCCTGCAGCGCAACGGCGCGCAGATGCACATGGGCAAGTTCGGCGTCGGGCTCGCGCAAGCGGCCGTGCGCGCTGGCGCACGCGTGTATGAGCAAGCGGCCGTCACGCGGCTCGAACGGCTCGACGGCGAGCGCCACCGGATCAGCAGCGCCCGCGGCACGATCGTCGCCGATCGCGTGCTGGTCGCGACCGGCGCATCGCAGCACGGGCCGTTCGCGTGGTTCCGGCGACGCATCGCGCCGGTCGGCAGCTTCATCGTCGTGACCGAGCCGCTGCCCGACGCGCAGTTGAACCGGCTGTTTCCGCATCGACGCGCATACGTGACGTCGCGCCAGATCGGCAACTACTTCCGCGTGACACCCGACAACCGGCTGCTGTTCGGCGGCCGTGCGCGCTTCGCGATGTCGAGCCCGCACTCCGACGCGAAGAGCGGCGACGTCCTGCGTGCCGGCATGGCCGGCTACTTCCCGGAACTGGCCGGCGTGCGGCTCGATTACTGCTGGGGCGGGCTCGTCGACATCACCGCCGACCGGCTGCCGCGCGCGGGCCAGCACGACGGCCTCTATTACTCGATGGGCTACAGCGGCCACGGCGTGCAGATGTCGGTGCACATGGGCCGCGTGATGGCCGACGTGCTGTATGGCGCGGCCGCGTCGAACCCGTGGCGCGAGCTCGAATGGCCGGCGATACCGGGCCATTTCGGGCACGCGTGGTTCTTGCCGCTCGTCGGCGCGTATTACCGGATGCAGGATTTCCTGCATTGAAGCGAGCGCCGGGAGAATTCGATATGACAGTGCAATTCATTGGCTCGGTTGGCTCGCCGCGTGGCGCGCAGCCCGTGTCGCCCGCGATCGGCGACGTGCTGCGCACGATCGATGCATCGTTCGCGCAGCCGCTGAACCTCGATACGCTCGCGGCGGTGGCCGGGCTGAGCGTGTCGCGTTTCACCGCGCGTTTTCGCAGCGAAACCGGGCTGTCGCCGCACCGGTATCTGTGTCTCGTGCGGATACGGCGGGCGCAGGACCTGTTGCGCGCCGGACTCGCGCCGTCGGTCGTCGCGACCGACGTCGGCTTCTTCGATCAGAGCCATCTGTGCCGGCATTTCCGGCGCGTGCTCGGGATCACGCCGCGCGATTACGTGGTCGCCCGAACGGGCGGCGCGCCGGTGCGAACGCCATCGACGCGCCTGCGCGCCGAACGCCGCGAAGCGTCGTGTCACGCGGCGTAAGCGCACGCATGGACGACATGCCCCGCTGAGGATGTCCGGCACAAGCGCCGGCGAACGACGATTTCCGATATCGCGTGACCGCTTTCGAACGAATCCGTCACACACTGCACAGGAGCAGAAATGACCGCAGTTTTCGTGTTGCACCGGGCCGACGGCGCACCGTCTTCCACCGCATTCCGCAAGCAGGCGTTCGGCGCGAGCGATCCATTCGCGTCGCATCGCGAGATGGCGTGGGAAGGCCCCGACGCGATGGCCGCGGGGCGGATCGTTTTCGTCGGCGAACTGGACGTGGCGAGCTTTCCGCACATCGAAACCCTGGCCGTCATCCAGGGCGAGCTGACGCTCGAAGCGGCCGGGGCCGCGCCGCTGGTGGTCGGCCCGGGGCAAGGCGCCGTCATCGGCGCCGGCACCGCACTGCGCATCGTCGCGCAATCGCCGGTGCTGCTGACGTTCTGCGCGGCAGCGTGCGCGCAACCGACGAAACGCGGCGTCTTCGAGCTGCGCGCCGACGCCGACTTCAAGCCGTCCGCCACGCTGCCGGCCGAGGCGCTGCTCGGCCCCGCGCCGCAATGCCGCAGCGACAACGTGTTCACCGACGACGGCGCCGGGTACTGCGCGGGCACCTGGGATTCGACGCCGTATCACCGGATCGTCAGGCCGCATCGCGCGAACGAGTTCATGTTTTTGCTGGACGGCGGCGTCCGGTTCGCGGCGCCCGACGGCAGCGTGCAGTCGCTCGGGACCGGCGATGCACTGTTCGTGCCGCGCGGCGCGTCGATCGGGTGGGAAAGCAGCGAACGCGTGGCGAAGTTCTACGTGATGCAGAACGTCAAACCTTCCACCGAACGAGACTGAGCATGTCCCCTCCGCTGCGCCATATCGAAACCTTGTCCACGCCGCCGGCCGCGGCCGACGTCGTCGTGATCGGCGGCGGCATCATCGGCGTGTTCACCGCCTACTACCTGGCCCGCCGCGGCATCTCGGTCGCGCTCGTCGAGAAGGGGCGCATCGGCGCCGAACAGTCGAGCCGCAACTGGGGTTGGTGCCGCCAGCAGAACCGCGATGCGCGCGAGTTGCCGATGGCGAGCAAGAGCATCGATCTGTGGGAACGATTCGCGGCCGAATCCGGCGAAGACACCGGCTTTCATCGCTGCGGGCTGCTGTATCTCAGCAATGACGAGGCCGAGCTGTCCCGCTGGGCGAGCTGGGGCGAATTCGCGAAGACGGCAGGCGTGACCACCTACATGCTCGACAGCAAGCAGGCCGCCGAGCGCGGACGGGCAACCGGGCGGCAGTGGAAGGGCGGCGTGTTCTCGCCGACCGACGGCACGGCCGATCCGGGCAAGGCCGCGCCGGCCGTGGCCGCCGCGCTGATGAAGCTGGGCGGCAGTGTCCACCAGCACTGCGCGGCGCGCGGCATCGAACTCGAGGGCGGCCGGGTTGCCGGTGTCGTCACGGAGGCCGGCGTCATCAAGACGCGCACGGTCGTGATGGCCGGCGGCGCCTGGGCGTCGTCGTTCTGCCGCCAGCTCGGCATCCGGTTTCCGCAGGCGTCGATCCGTCAGTCGATCCTGAGCGTGTCGCCCGTCGACACGCCGCTGCCCGATGCGATGTACACGTCCGGCGTGTCCATCACGCGCCGCAGCGATGGACGCTATGCGCTCGCGATCAGCGGTCGCGCGCGCGTCGACCTGACGCCGCAGTTCCTGCGCTTCGCGCCGCAATTCGTGCCGATGTTCGCGAAGCGCTGGCGCAACCTGCTGCCGGGCGGCTTCGAAGGTGTGCGCGGCGGCCACGAAACGCTGAAGCGCTGGCGCCTCGACGCGCCGACGCCGATGGAAGCCGTGCGCATTCTGGATCCGAAGCCCGATATGCCGACCGTCACTGAAACGTACCGCCGCGCGGCCGAACTGTTGCCCGAGCTGCGCGAAGCGAAGATCACGCACGCGTGGGCCGGGTTCGTCGACAGCACGCCTGACGGCGTGCCGGGCATCGGCGAAGTGCCGGGCGTGCCGGGGCTGATCCTCGCGGCGGGTTTTTCGGGGCACGGCTTCGGGATCGGGCCGGGCGCCGGGCACCTGATCGCCGATCTGGCGTCCGGTGCGCAACCGTTCGTGGACCCGGCGCCGTACCGGCCCGGCCGGTTCAGCGAGTCCGCGTGGGGCAAGGTCGCGGATTTCTGATGCAACGCCATCACGTGGATGAGAGGCCGCCTGTATCCGACGCGCATCGAGCCGGACCGCCCGCGAGCGGCCGGAGCGGTGCGGTGAGCGTTCGCTGGCCCGGCAGTGCGATGCGACAGCTTGGGAGTGCCTGATGCGTTTCAGTTCGTACTGGCTCGATACGTCGGAGCCATTCGTGAGCCACTCGCCGGAATTGTCCGACGGCAGTTGCGACGTCGTGGTGGTGGGCGGCGGGATCACCGGTTCGGCCGCCGCGCTGGCGCTGGCCAAGAAGGGCGCGCGCGTGGTCGTCTGCGAGGCGGGCACCGTCGGCCAGGCGGCATCGGGACGCAACGGCGGCATGTGCAACAACGGCTTCGCGCAGGATTACGCGTCGCTGTCGCAGCGCCTCGGCACGGAACTGGCGAACCGGCTCTATCTCGCGTTCGACGCGGGCGTCGACACGGTCGAGCGGCTCGTCAAGGAAGAGTCGATCGATTGCAATTTCGCCCGCACCGGCAAGCTGAAGCTCGCGGCGAAGCCCGAGCATTACGACAAGCTCGCGCGTAGCCACGCATTGCTCGCGGCGAGCGTGGACCCCGACACGCGCCTCGTGACGAAGGCCGAACTGCGCGACGAGATCGGCTCGGATCGTTATCACGGCGGGCTGCTGTTCGGCAAGAGCGCGGGAATGCATGTCGGCCGATATGTGCACGGCCTGGCGCGCGCCGCCCAGGCGCGCGGCGCGCACATCGTCGAGCAGGCGCCGGTGCTGGGCCTTAAGCGGCAAGCGGGCGGCGCGTACGCGGTGCAAACACCGCTCGGCGAGATCCGTGCGCGTCAGGTGCTGCTCGCAAGCGGCATTTCGCACGTCGGGCCGTTCGGCTGGATTCGCCGCAGGGTCGTGCCGGTGGGCGCCTTCATTATCGTCACCGAGCCGTTGCCGCGCGAGTTGCTCGATCGCTTGCTGCCGACGCGCCGGATGGCCACCGACACGAAGAACTTCGTCAACTTCTTCCGCACGACGCCCGACGGCCGTCTGCTGTTCGGCGGGCGCGCGCGGTTCGCCACGTCGAACCCGCGCTCGGACGAAAAGAGCGGGGCGATCCTGCGGGATCAACTCGCCGCCGTGTTTCCCGAGCTGGCCCGCGTGCGCATCGACTATTGCTGGGGCGGGATGGTCGACATGACGGCCAACCGGCTGCCGCGCGCGGGCGAGCGCGACGGCGTTTACTACTCGATGGGCTATAGCGGCCACGGCACGCACATGGCCACGCTGATGGGCACGTTGATGGCCGAGATCATGGACGGACGCGCCGACCTCAATCCGTGGCAAGGCTTCGACTGGCCGGCTATTCCCGGGCATTTCGGCAAACCGTGGTTCCTGCCGTTCGTCGGCGCCTGGTATCGACTCAAGGACACGCTCCAATGAATTCCCCTGTTGTTCACCTGATGCAAGCCGGCAGGCTCGATCGCTTCTTTATCGACGGCGACTGGGTGTTGCCCGACGGCAGTGACCGGTTCGCGGTCGTCAGCCCGTCCACCGAAGACACGCTGGGCGAGATCCCGCTCGGCAGCGCACGCGACGCCGACCGCGCGGTGCAGGCCGCGCGCCGCGCGTTCGAGCGCTGGTCCGCGACTTCACCGCGGGAACGCGCCGCGTTGCTCGACCGTGTGCATGCGCTGATGCTGGAGCGTGCCGAACTGTTCGCCACGGCGCTCGCGCTGGAAATGGGCGCGCCGATCGGCTATGCCCGCGGCGCGCACGTCCCGCTCGCGGCCGAACATATCCGCGTCGCGCGCGACAACCTGGCGAACTACGCGTTCGTCAGGCAACGCGGCACGACCGCGGTCGTGCGCGAGCCGATCGGCGTATGCGCGCTGATCACGCCGTGGAACTGGCCGATCTACCAGATCACCGCGAAGGTCGGGCCGGCGCTCGCGGCAGGCTGTACGGTGGTGCTGAAGCCGAGCGAGCTGTCGCCGCTCAGCGCGCTGCTGTTCGCGGAAGTGATCGCCGATGCGGGCGTGCCTGCCGGCGTATTCAATCTCGTGAGCGGCAGCGGCGACACGGTCGGCGCCGCGCTGTCGTCGCACCCGGAGGTCGACATGGTGTCGATCACCGGATCGACGCGTGCCGGCGTGCTGGTCGCGCAGGCGGCGGCGCCGACCGTCAAGCGGGTCGCGCAGGAGCTGGGCGGCAAATCGCCGAACGTCGTGTTGCCGGATGCGGACCTGTCGCGCGCGATCGCGCCGGGCGTGGCCGCCGCGTTCCGCAACATGGGGCAGTCGTGCAGCGCGCCGACCCGCATGATCGTGCCGCGCGCCGTGCTCGGCGCGGTCGAGGAGCTGGCCGCGGCAGCAGCGCGCACGCTGGTCGTCGGTGATCCGTTCGACGAGGCCACGACGCATGGGCCGCTTGCCAACCGCGCGCAGTTCGGGCGAGTCGCGCAGATGATCGACGCGGGCATCGACGAACGCGCGAAGCTGATCGCCGGCGGCCCCGGCCGGCCCGCGGGGCTCGAGCGCGGCTTTTACGCGCGGCCGACGATTTTCTCCGACGTGCGCACCGACATGACGATCGCGCAGCAGGAGATCTTCGGCCCGGTGCTCGCGATCCTGCCTTACGACACCGTGGAAGAAGCGATCGCGATCGCGAACGACACGGTCTACGGGCTCGGCGCGCACGTGCAGGGCACCGACAAGGCGCAGGCCCGTGCGGTGGCCGCGCGTATCCGCGCAGGGCAAGTACATCTGAACTACCCGGCATGGGATCCCCAGGCGCCGTTCGGCGGATACAAGCAGTCGGGCAACGGCCGCGAGTACGGGATCGAAGGGATGGAGGAGTATATGGAGATCAAGTCGATCGTCGGCTTTTACGACTGACCCGGCCGCCGCGCGCGATCGCGCCGGCAGTACAGTTGGAAGCCCGCTACTTTCCGAAGGTGCCGAAATTGGAATTGGATAACCCTGTCATTCCCGACCCGTTGCTGCAAGCGCATCACGCGCACTGGGCGAAGCTGCGCCGCGACCTGCATGCGCATCCCGAGTTGCGATTCGAGGAACACCGGACGGCCGATGTCGTCGCGAGCGAGCTCGAAGCGCTCGGCTATGCGGTATCGCGCGGGCTGGGCGGCACGGGCGTCGTCGCGAGCCTGCCCGGCGCGGATCCGCGCCGCGGCATCGTGCTGCGCGCCGATCTGGACGCGTTGCCGATCCACGAAGCCAACGACTTCGCGCATGCATCGTGCACGCACGGGATCATGCACGCGTGCGGCCATGACGGCCACACGGTGATGCTGCTCGGTGCCGCACGCGTGCTGAAGGAACTGCCGCAGTTGCCCGGCAGCGTCCATTTCGTGTTTCAGCCGGGCGAAGAGGGCGGCGCGGGCGCGCGCAGGATGATCGACGACGGGCTGTTCGACCAGTTCCCGACGGAGGCGGTATTCGGCATGCACAACTGGCCCGGGCTGCCGGCCGGCCATTTCGGGTTGCGCACCGGGCCGATCATGGCGGCCGGCTCGCGCTTCAGGATCACGGTGACGGGCAAGGGCGCGCACGCGGCGCAGCCGCACCTGGGCATCGATCCGGTGCCGCTAGCATGCTCGATGGTGCTGCAATGTCAGACCATCGCCGCGCGGCACAAGGATCCGGTGGATCCTGCAGTCATCTCCGTCTGCATGTTCCATGCGGGCACGACGGACAACGTGATTCCGGACACCGCCGAGCTGCGCGGCACGATCCGCACGTTGTCGTCGGCGTTGCAGCAGAAGCTGCAGCGCGACGTGCGGCTCGCGTGCGAGGCGCTGGCGAGTGCCTATGGCGCGCAGGTCGACGTGGAGTTTTTCCAGTATTACCCGGCGACGGTCAACACGCCGGCCGAGACGGCGCTGTGCGAAGCGGTGATTCGCGACACGTTCGGCGACGCGCGCTTGGCCCGCGACGTGCCGCCGAACATGACGTCCGAGGACTTCGGCTTCATGCTGGAGGAGCGGCCGGGCGCTTACGTGCTGATCGGCAACGCGCAGGACGGCGCGAGCGCACCGGCGCTGCATCACCCGAAATACGACTTCAACGACGAGATCATTCCGGCCGGCGTCCGCTATTGGGTCGCGTTGGCACAGCATTACTTCACGCGATCGCGATGATGCGCGAAGCCGGCATTGAAGTCGGGCCGTGGCGCGCGACGACACTTTTATAAGAATGGCTTGATGAAACAGGAAAATGATATGAAGGATTCCGACACGATGCCGGCGCTTCGCTACCGGCGCTTCACTGCCGCGGACGTCCCCGCGGCCCATGCGCTTACCGTCGCGCTTCGCTGGCCGTTCAGGGCGGAAGACTGGCAGTTTTCCGCGGATACGTCGACCGCGTTCGCGGCCGAGGAAAACGGCGTGGTGATCGGCACGGCGATGTGCTGGAAGTACGGTGCCGATCGCGCCGCGATCGGGCATGTGATCGTGTCCGACGCGCATCAGGGGCGAGGCATCGGCCGCAAGCTGATGGAGCGGCTCATCGACGAATTGGGGCCGCGCGTCACGTTCCTGCATGCGACGCCGGCCGGTCGGCCGCTGTACGAGAAGCTGGGTTTCAACGTGTGCGGCTCGCTGGGCCAGTATCAGGGGAACGTGGTGCGGCCGGCCGACGTGGTCCTGCCCGAAGGCGTGCAGCTGCGCGCCGGAACGCCGGCCGACTGGCCGCGCCTCGTCGAGCTGGACGCGTGCGCGTCCGGCCTCCAGCGCGATGAGTTGATGTCGGCGCTGTTCCAGCGCGGTGAAAGCGTCGTGCTCGAACGCGCTGGCGAGGTGGTCGGATTCTCGGTGCTGCGGCGCTTCGGGCGCGGCGACGTGATCGGCCCGGTGGCCGCGCCGCGCGCAAGCGACGATGCGTATGCGAAGGCGCTCGTCAGTCATTGGCTGACGCAACGGGAAGGCGAATTCGTCCGCATCGACGTGCCGGACGGGACCCGTCTGCCGGACTGGCTGGCCGAACAGGGCTTGGCGCGGGTCGATACGTGTTCGAAGATGGTGCGCAACGCGCCCGCCGCAGCGCACGAAGGGCCGGCCGATCCGGCCTGCGGACAGTACGCGCTCGTCAGCCAGGCGATGTTGTAGCCCGCGGCGACGCCCGCGGGATTGCCTCGCGCGCCCGGCCCGGCGTTGCCGGGCCCAGGCGGCGATCGCTTTACTTCACCGGGGTAAGAACCGGCGCGCCCTTGTTCTTGAGCAGCATCACGACGAATTTCGCCGGCTTCGTGCTGCTGGCGTTTCGTCCGACCGTGTGCACGTCGTCCGGTCCTTCGTGGTACGTGTCGCCGGCATGGAGCGTGACCGTCTTCCCGCCGTTCAGGCCCATCACGATGCTGCCGTCGAGCACGTAGACGAAGGCGTGAGCATCGTGGCGATGCACGGGATCGACGGCGCCGGGCGGATAGTCCACGACGATCATTTCCACTTCCTTGCCCGGATACTCGGGCAACGGCTCCGTGGTCAGTTGCGTCACCGTGGCGTGCGGGGCGGCGGCGGCCGGCTGAACGGGGGCCAGGAGCGACAGCGCGAGCGGTGCAAGCGCGAGCATGAGGCGTTTCATGTCGTTACTCCAGGTTGGCCTTGTCGAGCCCGAACATCTTGTCGAACGAGCCGGGCACGACGCGGAAGGCGACGTTCAGCCGGTTCCAGCAGTTGATGGCGCCCACGAGGAAGGTGAGATCCGACAGTTCCTTCTCGGAATAGTGGCCCCGCACGCGTTCGTAGAGCTCGTCGGGCACGCCGTGCGACGGGATCTGCGTCAGCGCTTCGGTCCAGGCGAGCGCGGCGCGCTCGCGCGGCGAGAACAGCGTCGACTCGCGCCAGATCGCGACGTGATAGAGGCGCAGTTCGCGCTCGCCGTGGATCTTTGCCATCTTGGTGTGCATGTCGACGCAGAACGCGCAGCCGTTGAGCTGCGACGCGCGAATCTCGACGAGCTCGCGGATCGGCGTCTCGATCGTCGTCTTCTGAAACAGCCCGTCGAGTTCGACGAGCTTCTTGGTCAGCTCCGGCGATTGCTGGAAGTAGTTGATACGTTGCGTCATGATCGGTTCTCCTGAAATGTGGAATCGCGACTGCCGGCCCTGCATGTGGCGCCCCACGCACGGCCTGCCTGACAGCATCGTAATCGCGGGCCTCGCGGGCCAGTAGTGCCCGGCAGGTGCGCATTCTGTTGCCGCTTCGGCACCAATCCATGTCGGGGGCGCGGTCGATCTCAACCGCGGCGGGAACGCGCACGGTTCGCTACAGCGCGATGATCGTGTCGCCGCACGGCGCGCCCGCGTGTTCCCCGAGCATCGCCCTGAGATCGCGTTCGATCGTGCCGCACAGCGTCGAAATGGGCACGTCGTTCGCGCCGCCCTCGAACGGGTTCTCGGTGCTCTCGCCGACCTGGTCGAGCGAGGTGTACATCCACGACACCGCGACACTGCACGGCACCACCAGCCAGACCATGTAGCCGTGCATGAAACCGCTCACGCCGTCGTTCAGCCGGTTGAACTCGTTCAGCAGACCGAACGGCAAGGACAGGCAGAAGAATCGGACGAACAGCGAGCTGACGGTCGCGTACTGGCGCGGATACGGGAAATTCTTGAAACGCTCCGCGCGCGACTGGAGATCGGTGAAATCCCCGATCGTCTTGTGCAGGTCCATGTAGAAGCTCGTATCGAGGCGGCCGGCCGTGTGCAGCATCGCGAGCGTGCGGCGTTGCAGGCTCAGCACGAACGTCGCGATCGACGCGGACGCGCACGCCTGTGCCGCTTCGGACGGTGACAGGTACGCCGGGAGCAGTTCCCGGATGTCCTGTTCCCACTCCGGCACGCGATAGAACCGGCGGTACTCCGCGTTGTAGCGCTTGTTCGTGCTTTCCCAGACGCGCGGGCGGCGCAAGTCGTAGCGCAGCGCGGTGAGCCACGCAAGGTGGCGATGGACGAGGGTTCGCGCGATCTCTTCGTCGCCGACGAAGTCCTGCACGACCTGCCCCCAGCGACGGCTTTTGCTCAGGATACCGATCCAGATGTCCAGCGCGTCCGCGGCGCGGTTGTACGTCTGGACATTCTTGAAGCCGACGATGAACGACGTCGCGGTGCCGAGCAGCGCCACGATCGTCAGCGGGATCGACAGCCATCTGACCGAAAAGAACGTGTACAGGACGACCGGGAGGGTCCCGAAAGCGAGGAGCTCGTACACTTTCCAGCGCGTCCAGATCAGGAATTCCGCCAGCTTGTAGGATTTTCCGAGATGCATGTCTTTGGCCTCATCGAGGACTCGGCGTGTCGCGAAACGCGCAGCGGGGCGGCCACGCACGAGGCGACGGCGGCGAAGGCAGGCGGCGGGCCGGGCGGCGCCGCACGACGCACGTCGGGTCAGTCGACGACGGTCACGAGATTGACGGCGCCTTGCCTGGCCATCTTGGCGTACGGGCACAGGCGCTCCGCGGCGCGCACCCGCTCTTCGGCGATGCTGCGCTCGACGCCGGGCATCCGGACGCGAACCTCGAAGATCAACGCATGACCGCCGTCCATCGGATCACGGCCGAACGCAACCCGCACCTCCACGACGGTCTCGACCGGCGCCGTGCCGGCGCGTTGTTCGAGCAGGTTCAGCGCGCCGTGAAAGCACGCGGCGTAGCCGGCGGCGAGCAGCTGTTCGGGATTGGTGCCGCCGCCCGGGCCGCCGAGTCCGGCGGGCAGGCGCAGCTCGAGGGCAAGGCTGCCGTCGTCGGAGCGGACGACGCCCGACGCGCGGCCGTGTCCCGTCTCGCCGCCGGTCACGGTGACGCTCGTCGTATAGAGCGGCTGAAACGCGTGGCCCCGATACCGGTCGAGGAGGGAAAGCGGGGGGGCCTGGAGCTTCTTGTCGTCCATGATGCGTGCTCGAGTTCAGCGCCGCTTCGATTCCCGGTCAGTCGTGTGTCGAAGCGTGGGGCGAACGGGGCGGCGCGGCCCCGGGCAGATAGCGTCGCCAGGCACGCGTGGCGCGAACGATCGCACGAGCGTTGCGGCGATCTTCCGGTGCGGTGCGATCCCTGGCGGGTCTCCGGGAAAAGACGCCTCCATGCTAGAGGAGCACGATCGGCCACGGTATGGCCGTCCCGGGCGATTCAATGTTTCCCTTCGGGCACCAATCGGGATCGTGACGCGATGCCCGGCCGTTGCGCGCCGCGCGTCAGCGGTCCAGGCAGGCGCGCAGCGTTCGCGCGTGACGCTGCGCTTCGTCCGCGTCGACGATGTTCGCGAACCCGATGACGAGGCCGCGCGGCGTTTGCCGCGTGTGGCTGTTCGTATACCAGATCGACAGCGGCAGGACCGCCAGGCCGGCGACGCGCGCGCGGGCAGCGACGGCGACGTCGTCGACCGGTCCGTCGGGCCCGTCGGTGAACTGCACAGCGAACTGGATGCCGCCCGCCGGCAATTCGACGATCAGCCGCTCGCCGAACGCCTGCCGCAGCGCGTGCACGATCAGCATGCGGCGCTCGCCGTACAGCGCGCGCATCCGCTTCAGGTGCCGCGCGAAGTGCCCCTGCTCGATGAAGTCGGCGAGGGCGGCCTGCAGGAGGGGCGGCGAACCGGCATTCATGCTGCATGCGACGCGCTCGACGCGCTCCACCGCGCGCTCGGGCACGACCGCGTAGGCGAGCCGCAAGCCGGGATACATCGCCTTGCTGAAGGTGCTGCAATAGATCACGTGATCGCGTCGGTCAAGGCTCTTCAGCGCCGGCAGCGGACGGCCGAGATAACGAAACTCGCTGTCGTAGTCGTCCTCGACGATCCACCCCGACGTCCTGGCGGCCCAGTCCAGCAGCGCGATGCGGCGGGACAGCGACAGCGTATGCCCGAGCGGGCTCTGATGCGACGGCGTCACCAGCGCGAAGCGGGCTTGCGGATCCAGCTGCATGCCGCGCGCGACGTCGATCCCTTCGTCGTCCACCGGCACGGGGACGAGCTGCACGCCGGTCTCGGACAGGAAGCCGCGGGCGAGCAGATAGCCGGGATCCTCGAACCACACGCGGTCGTTCGCCCGTGCGAGGCTGCGCAGCATCAGTTCCAGCGTGGCGCGGTAGCCGCCGGTGACGAAGACCTGGTCCGGCACGCAGGTCACGCCGCGCGACAGCGTCAGATAGGTGGCGATGTGTTCGCGCAGCGGCCGGTAGCCGGCCGGATTCGGATAGCCGAGCAGCGCGCGTTCGCCGCTGCGTGCGCGCAGCGACACGAGCCGGTGCCAGACCTTGCGCGGAAACGCATCGAGCGCCGGTAGCCCGGGTTGCAGCGGGCTCGGCTCGCCGCTCAGCGCGACGGCGATCGGCTGCGGGCGCCGCGGCGGCTGGAGGTCGGCGGGCGGGATCGACGGGGCTGACTGGGCCAAAGGGGTCGAAGGGGCCGGCGTCGACGCCCGCGGCGGGGCCGCCGGTTCGCCGGGCCGGTTCGGCGGGGTACCGGTGCGCGGCGGCGACGCCCGGGTCAGCGAGATCGGCAAGGACGGTGAGACGAACGTGCCTGCCGCGCCGCGCATCTGCAGATAGCCCTCGTCGACCAGGATCGTGTAGGCCTGTTCGACGGTGCCGCGCGCCGTGTTCAGTTGCGTCGCCAGGCCGCGCAGCGCGGGTACGCGGTCGCCGGGGCGCAGGTGGCCGGCGGCGATCGCGGCCCGGAACCGCTCGCAAATCTGCAGATAGAGCGGCAACTGGTGCTGCCGGTCGATTTCGATGGTCAGCGGAAGAGTGGGCTCAGACATCGCGGCTTCTCAGGTAACGCATGCAGGGACAGGATCGGATCCAGCTTGGACTAGTCCGATCGCCGATTCTTGGCACTGATGGATAGGACATGATTCTTCCACAATTGCGTCACGCGTTGCGACGGACATGGCCGTCTTCTCCGGCTCCGGCACCCGTCATGCCCGGTCGCATTCCCGTCACATCCAATCGTCAGGAGATTGTGCGATGAAAATCGTTGTCATCGGTGGTTCGGGCCTGATCGGCTCACGTGTCGTCACGTTGCTCGCCGAAGCGGGTCATCAGGCGCTGGCCGCCTCGCCGAGCACCGGCGTCAATACCGTCACGGGAGAGGGCCTGGCCGAAGCATTGACGGACGCGGATGTCGTGGTGGACGTCGCGAACGCGCCGTCGTGGGAGCCGCAGGCGGTACTGGACTTCTTCCGCACGGCGGCACGCAATCTCGGCAAGGCCGAAGTGGCCGCGGGCGTGCGCCATCACGTCGCGCTGTCGATCGTCGGCTGCGACCGGATGCCGGAGAACGGCTATTTCCTGGCCAAGGTCGCGCAGGAGCAGGCGATCGAAGCGGCGGGCGTGCCGTACACGATCGTGCGCGCGACGCAATTCATGGAATTCATCGGCGGCATCGCGGACTTCAGCACGCAGGACGGCACGGTCCGCATCGGCGACGGCCTGTTCCAGCCGATCGCCGCGGAAGACGTGTCGGCGCTCGTCGCGCAGATCGCGCTCGGCGGGCCGCAGAACGGCACGGTCGAGATCGCGGGCCCGGATCGCGCGCCGTTCGCGGAGATCGTCGCGCGCTACCTGAAATCGGTCGGCGATCCGCGCGCGGTGGTGACCGACCGCGAAGCCCGCTACTACGGCGGCCGCGTCGAGGAAACCTCGCTGGTGCCGCTCGGGAATGCGCGACTCGGCCGCATCGGCCTCGACGCGTGGCTGGCGCGAGGCTGATTCGCGCTCGCACGTGTGACGGTTCGCAGGCGCCCGCGGATCGCGGGCAATCGGGATGATTGGCATGGGGGCAGCGGAAAATGAATCATTCGGAACCATCGGAGTACGGCGTGCGGCGCGACCTGGCCGGTCGCGCCAATGCCCTGTCGGCGAGCTTTGGCGCGAGTTATGCGGGCATCCTGGCATTCGTTGCCGTGGCGAGCGAGGGCAGCTTCACCAAGGCCGCCGAACGGCTCGGCGTCGGGCGGCCGGCCGTGAGCCGGAACGTCCAGAAGCTCGAGGCGCAACTGAGCACGCGGTTGTTCCAGCGAACCACGCGCACGACCGAACTGACGTGCGAGGGCCGGCGCTTCTACGAGAACTGCCATCAGGGCGTGGCGCAGATCGTGGAAGCCATGAACGACATGCTCGAGTTGCGGCAGGGGCCGCCGCGCGGCCTCATTCGCATCAGCTCGGCCGTGGGCTTCGGCAGGAAGATCGTGGCGCCGCTGCTGGCCAAATTCACGGACGCGTACCCGGACATCGACATCGACCTGCTGCTCGACGATCGGCCGATCGACCTGGTGTCCGAGCGGATCGACGTGTCGTTCCGCAACGGGCGCATCGAGGATTCCAGCATCATCGCGCGCCAATTGATTCCGATGCAGATGGCGCTCTGCGCGGCGCCGTCGTACGTGGCGGCGCACGGGCTTCCGCAGAGCCTGGAAGATCTCGACCGGCACGCGTGCATCAATTTCAGGTTCGCGAGCGGACGCCTGTTCGAATGGGAGTTCAATGTCGACGGCCGCCCGCGGAAGTACCTGCCGACCTCGCGCCTCACGTTCAACGACGCGGACCTGGTATTGCGCGCGGTGCTGAACGGAGCGGGCATTGCACAGTTGGCGGGCTACCAGATCCGCGACCATCTCGCATCGAAGGCGCTCGTCGTCGCGCTGGCGAAGCATGTGCCGGAAGATCGCGGCCACTACATCTGCTATCTGAGCCGGCAACACCTGCCGACGCGCATCCGGATCTTCGTCGATTTCATGACCGAGCAGATTCGCGCGCTCGACCTGAACTGCATGACGCAGTTCAACCGGGATCTCACGGTTGCTTCGTCGACGGGATTGGCTGCTTGAAGAATACGGGGCTTGGGGGAAGCGGGCGGTCCGCCGGCTTCCATGGACATCTTCCACTGGCCACGACTTTTTCATCGGTCGAAGCAACGACGAACCACGCAGGGCAAGTCGAGTGCGTAAGGCCGCCTGCCGAATGATCGATAACAGTGTTTTAATGAATTGGCGGTTTATTCAATATCGCGCAATTAAAGCCGAGAAAAAACCGGCTTAAATTAAAAACGAATCAGGCGTTTGATTAAAATTAAAAAACGATCAATACGGAACGTTTATTTTTCAGGTTTTTTGCGGATAAGGTTCGGTTCGGTGAAAGTGATTTGTCAGAAAACGCGGCGATTCATCATCGCGTGCCGCGGATTCATCGGGTTGCCGCTTTTGCCGATCAGTGTGCGCGACGCCGTGTCGACAGGAACCCCTGCCGGGGATCCTGCGGCAGGCCCGACACGCGCATATCCGTTCCGACATCGATGTCATGAGGGCTCATGAACAAGATCATCCGCAGATACGTTGCTTCCGTGGTGCCATGCGCGTTGACGGGCGTGGCACTGCTGGTCGCGGCGGCCGGTGCTCACGCGCACGGCCGTTTGACCGAACCGCCTTCGCGTATCGTGCTGTGCACGCAGGGGCAGAATCCGAACTGTCACGTCGACGCGTGGCATGCGAACGCGATGGAGAACGGCAAGTTCTTCCCCGCGACGCAAAGCGGCTTGTCCGATCCGTTCGCGCCGGCCGACGCGAAGAATGCCGCACCGCCGCCGGACGGCGAAATCGCCGGCGCCAGCACCAATGGCCCGCTGCCCGTGCTGAACGAGCAGTCGCCGAGCCGCTGGCAGAAGATCCCGCTGCGGCCGGGCGCGTTGCAGAATTCCAAATGGGAATTCAGCGCCGTGCACAAGACGCGTCGCTGGAACTACTTCATTACACGCGCCGACTGGAACCCGTCGGAAAAGCTGACGCGCGCGCAGTTCGAGCCCACGCCGTTCTGCACGATCCAGAATCCCGGCCAGCCTTACTGGGATCCGAACGCGAACCTGGTGCCGCAGCAGCCGACCATTCACCAATGCCGGTTGCCGGTGCGTAGCGGTTACCACGTCATCCTGGCGGTCTGGGAAGTCGCGGATACGGCGATGGCGTTCTATCAGGTCGTCGACGCGACATTCACCAACGGCGATACGACCCGCAGCCCGTTCTGATACGGCTGCGACATGGCGCGCCCGGCGATGGCCGGGCGTCATGAATGGAAGAGCGCCGCTCAGGAGCGCCGATGCGCTCGCCCGCCGACCGGGCAGTCTCCAGCCCGGCTTGCCGAAGCAGCCCCATCATTGCCTCTCCGCCCACCCGCGCGACGCCGTCTTACGGCCGGATCGCATCGCCTGAATTTCGTCGATTTGAACAATCAGTCGGATGGCTGCGAGCTATCCGTTTGAATTATCGAATCGCGACAATTGCAATATGGCGGTGCGATCACGTGAATATTTCGGGTTTCGATATTGATGGAAATAATCGATTCCAGGGTTGATGCCTGATGATTATGTAGTATAACAAATCGAAGTGCCGGCGCTGGATTGAAGGATCACTACATCGGCCGTCGAATTGTTTTCCGTCGTTGAGATAAAGACGGAATCAATATCGGAATTTGTCTTCAAGTGGCAATTTGTAAGGTTGATTTCTTTTGAATTCGACCTGGGCGGAGCTTTGTCAATCGAAAAGGGGAAACCATGAACCAGATCGGAATTGAGGGCATGAAAATGAAGAGCAACCCAACCGGATTCATGAAGCGATCGACCTTGAGGGGCGCGCTGGCGCTTCTGCTGGCAGGGTCGTTTTTCGGCGCCGGCGCTGCCGCGGCGGGTGCCTTGGGTACATCGGGTACCGGCACGGCGCCGGCATTCGTCTATAGCCCGTACAAGGACGCGACGATTTCGATGAACTGGAACACGAACGTCATCTCGACGAACGTCACGGGTCAGCTGAGCCCGGTGCTGTCGGTGCTGCCAACCGGTGTCCGCACGCTGACGCTCGCGTTCGCGACCGGTGAATGCGGTAGCGAGAACTGGGCGGGCGTCGACGGCGGCGCGATGGCGGCTGCCAATGTGCCGCTCTTCACCGCGGCCAACGTGAATTACGTGATTTCCACCGGCGGCGCGGCCGGCATGTTCACGTGCGGGACGGATGCGGGCATGGCGGCCTTCATCGATCGTTATGCATCGAGCAACCTGATCGGCATCGATTTCGATATCGAGGGCGGGCAGACGCAACAGGTGATCAACGATCTCGTCCAGCGCGTGGCCGTCGCCCAGCGGAAATATCCCGGCCTGCGCTTCAGCTTTACGCTCGCGACGCTGGCGCCTTCCCAGCAGGGCGCGAGCACGGCCAGCTCGTGGGGCGCCAGCGCCCCCGACAGCTTCAACGTGTACGGCGACTGGGTCATGCAGGCGATTCAGGCGGCCGGCCTGAAGAACTACACCATCGACCTGATGACGATGGACTACGGGTCGGCTAGCGCGGGGAACTGCGTGGTCGCGAACGGCACCTGCCAGATGGGACAGTCGGCGATCCAGGCGGCGATGAACCTGCACGATCACTGGGGCGTCCCGTACAGCCAGATCGAGCTGACGCCGATGATCGGCGGCAACGATGTGGTCGGCGAAACCTTTACGCCGGCGGACGCGGACACCGTGGCGCAGTTCGTGAAACAGAACGGTCTCGCGGGTGTCCACTTCTGGTCGTTCGACCGTGACGTCGATTGTCCGCCCGGCGCCGCATCGTCGACGTGCAATTCGATCGGCGGTGTCGGTACGCTCGGTTATACGAACCGGTTTGCCAACCGCCTGGCGCCCGGTAAATGAACGAAGCCGGGCAAGGAGGAGACCGTGCGGGTCGCCCGTATGATTGCGACGACGTTTCGCATGGTCTCCGATTTGCGCGACCGGGAGCCGGAGGCATCGCCGTTGTCGAGGGCCGTGCCGGCGGCACTCGATGGATGCGCTCGCCAGGGCGCAGCGTCAGCGTCCGCCCTGGGACGACGCGCCACGCTTGTCGAAGAAGTGCCCCATCAGTTCGAGCAGCGGCCGGCGTCGCTTGGTCACGGCGAACGCCCACTCGTGGGTCTGGCGCGGCGCCTCGGCCGTCGAGACGGCATCGAGCAGCCGTTGTGCGCGAGGCAGGTCGTACCACGGCAACCACGGGTACGCATGATGGGCGACGTGAAGGTTGAAATTCAGGATCACCCAGCGTGACCAGAGGGGAACGTTGGCGCAGCTGTGCGACACCACGTCCTGCTCCCAGAGCGGCGGGCGTGCCGCGTCGTCGGCCAGCAGCGGGATCTCGGCGTGATGCGGAAGGTTGAGCAATTCGACGGCCATCAGCAACACGATCCACAGGATCGTCGAGAACGCGATGAGGCTGCCGAGCACGCCCGCACGATACGCCAGCGCGCCGACCGCCGCATAACCGGCCAGGTAGAGCGCGCTGAATGCGATCTCGGTATTCGATTTCGCGCGATGCGCAGGCGTATCGCGGTGCAGGAACGGTGCGATCCAGTGGCTGAGGAAATGATTGAACGCCATCATCGGGATCCAGTGCCGCCAGATGAATTCGAGCGTACGCGCGCCGCGTTCCGTCATCACGGAAAACTTCTGGATCATCTTGCGATTCTCCGGATCCCGTGTCGGGTGCGCGGTCCACGCGTGATGGCCCAGATGCGATCTGCGCCGCGGCAGGTACGGCAACCCGATGATCCATCCGCAGAGATGGCCGATCGCCTCGTTGCACGCGCGCGAACGCGATGCGGCGCCGTGCAGTGCCTCGTGCAAGATCAGATAGAGGTGAATCAGCGCGAGCGTGGCGAGGACGAGCGCGGCGATGCGTGCGGGCCCGCCGGCGAGCCAGAGCACCCACGCAGCGGCAAGCAATGCGACATCGGCGAGCCAGAGCGCGAGCGTCAGGTGTCCGGTGGGTCCGTTCGGCAATGTCGCCTTGACCGAGCGCCATTCGTCTTGGGTCATGTGCTACCTCGAATGAGTGGATTGATGGGGGGCGCGGCGCGTGGCCGGCGCGGATCTCAGGTGGACAGGATGCGTTGGCCGATCTCGCGGTAGGCTGCATCGAGCACGTCGATGTGTGCATCGAGTCCGTTCTTGCTCGCGAAGCCGTTGTCCCGCCGGGCGAGCAGCAGGCAGTCGTAGCGCGCGCCGCGGCTCCAGTGCCACGCCGGCAAATAGGCCGTGATCCGGAAGCCGGCGTCGAGCATCGCCTTGACCAGCGTCAGCTTGTCGGCGAGCACGATCGCGCCGACATAGGCCGCCGTGCCGCGCCGTTTCAGGAAACGCAGCAGGTCGGCCGTGACGTCGCGCTCGGTCATGAACGGGCCGCCTGCATGCTGGCAGAGATAGATCGCATCGGCCCGCTCGTCGACCCGAAACGTGAAGGCGTCCGAGCACTCGTGCCCATGCCCCCAGAAACAGGTATCGGGATACGGTGCCGGCGTCCCGGCGACACCGAGCGGCTCGAAGATCGCGCCGCGCAGAACGTCGGATTCGCGGAAGATCGGGGAGCGCGGCAGGCAATGCCTGAAGCTTGGCGAGCGGAATTTCTCGAGCGCGATGACGTGATGTTCACGCACGCCATGCGCGCTGTCGGGTGACCCGTCGTGTCCGACCACGACGCCATCGAGATGACGCAGCAACGCACGCAGCGCGATATCGGTGCGGGCAATCGCGAAGGCCAGGTCGTGATCCGCGGCCGGCAGCGTGTCGATCGCGGATTGCATCAGCGCCGACAGGACACCCAGATGACGATGGTGCCGGGAAATCATCGCGCGGCCGTATTCCCACGAGCGATTCTGCGCGTTGTAGCTGACGCTCATGCAACCGATCGTGGCTTGCGTCTCCTCTTCGGCGACAAACCACAGCTCCGATTTGTTCGAGACGGCGCGCCTCACGTAGCCCGCATCGAGACAGGGGTGCGACGAGTCGCCGTATTCCCGTTCGAACAGCGCGCAGATTCCCGATGTGTCCGACACCGTTCCGCGGCGTATCCGGAGTGGCTGGTGGCGGGCGCCGTTGGGCTCGACGCTGTTTCCGCCCGCGGTGCTGCCAAAAATTGAATTCATCGCCTTGCTTGCCCTGGTGATGTTGGGGGATTGCGCGAATCGAGAGGCGACCCGCGCATCGTCGGCGACGACTTTAATTATCCTTACGTTTGATTGTCAAACAAATTCAATCGATTTATTCATTGTTGATTTCATTTGAATGATGAGGTTGATGGTTGTCGAAAACGAGCGCGATGTCATGAAATGAATGGCTGATATCGGCTTGTGTGGCGGGTCTCGGGGAGGAGGGTTGTGTCGCCATGAAAATGGATTGAAGAGAGGAAGGTGGCATTCAATAATTGCCTTAAGGAATTGAATAATTCATTGGGGTGGTTGAAATGCTGTCAATAAAAATATCGTGACATCGGTTCCATTTCTGGTTCTGGAAATCAAAGGCGTTTTATTTTTGCTTTTGATGCGTTAGCGGTGTTCAATGTAAAAACGCCGATTTCGCCGGCTGCGGCCGCCGCGCGTCGGCGGTTCTCGACCATCACGAGGTTGACGGCTTGCCGGCGCCCCACCATGCCCACAAAAATCGACAAATCGGAACAGATGGGCGCAGTGTTCGCGCCTACCATCCGCACGTACCTCGCGCATTCGCGCGCCACCGCAGTATCGGCAGCTGCATCGCCCGCATTCCGCTGCACGTGTCTCCCTCGCACCCTCGCATCCTGACAAGCCGCCCAACAGGCAAAGGATTCGCCATGTCCGCAAGATCGTTCGCTTCATTCGTGCTGATGCTGCTGGTCGCGGCGTGCGGAGGCGACTCCGATTCGTCCGCGCCCGGCAGCGCATTCGCGGCCACCTCCGTGCGCGCCTCGCAAGCCGCCGCGTGGAAACCGCTCGTGCCCGGCACGAGCTGGCAATGGCAGATCGACGGCAACCGGATCAACGAGACGGTGCTGGACGGCGTGAACAACCCGCGCAAGATGTTCGACGTCGACATGGAGCTGACCGATGCCGGCACGATCCAGCGCCTGAAGGCGAAGGGCATCTATGTCGTCTGCTACATGGAGGTGGGCGGGCGCGAGGACACCCGTGGCGACGCCGGCAAGTTTCCGGACAGCGTGCTCGGCAACCCCGTCGAAGGATACGAGGATCACGAACGCTGGCTGGACATTCGCCAGACCGCGATCCTGATGCCGTTGATGCTGGCGCGGCTCGACCAGGCGAAGAAAAAGGGCTGCGACGGCATCGAGCCGGACCTCGACGACAGCTATCGCCAGGAAACCGGTTTTCCGCTGACGCGTGACGATCAGCTGCGGTACAACACGGCGCTGATCGCCGCCGCGCACGATCGCGGGATGTCGATGGGCCTCAAGAACGGCACGGGTATCGCTGCCGCGATGGCGAAAGTGGCCGACTGGGCGCTCAACGAGCAATGCAACAGGTTCCACGAGTGCGGCGACTACGCGAGCTTCATCGCGCTGAACAAGGCCGTGTTCAATGTCGAGTACACGCGCCCGGACGGCATGACGCTCGCGGCTTTCTGTCCGGCAGACAACCAGGCCAATTTCGACGGCATTCTGAAACTGTCGAGCGATACGCTGGCGGCGCTGCCGCGCGCGGCCTGCCGGTTCGAGTGAGCGGCGCGACGACGACGGGGCGCACGATCGTCTCCGTCCGGCATCGTCAAGCGCCCGTGCATCCTGCGTGACCAACTGCCCGCTTGCGTTCACGACCTGCTGCTGGCCGCTCGCATGCTGGTACGCGCCGATCAGATGGAGATCGGTGCGCTTCGACAGCGCATAGTCGGCGCCCAGCGACACCTGGTGGTACTTCGCGTCGACGTTGCCGCTTGCCTTCTGCACGCATGGCCGAGGCCTGATAGGTGGCGAACGCGCGGCAATTCCGTCAGGGATTGGCAGCATGCCATCCGTATTCCCACAGCAGATTCACTCGACGTGACGACAGCGCATATCCAGGCGGCGAGCCGACGGGCCGACGCGAACTTCCGTCGCGTCGTTAAGTGGCAAAATTGGCCAATTAATGCTGTTTTGTGGTTTTTCATTCGGATGTCATCTCGCGTCGCGATAGTGCGGGATCGCGCGCCAGCCCCGGGAACGAACGAAGCGAGCTTGCCGGTTCGCGTCGCACGCGGGAATACGTCCATGGGATGCGGCCAGCAGCAACCGATACGCGCGCCCCGAACAGGCAGCGCGTGTTACCTCGACAGAAGGAACGTGCAATCGTGAACGCCATCGCAGCGGCAGACTCATATGACGTGGTCATCGTCGGGGCCGGCATCGTCGGCCTCGCCCATGCTTATACGGCGGCACGCAAGGGGCTGCGCGTCTGCGTGATCGAACGTGATGCCGCATGCGTGGGTGCGTCGATCCGCAATTTCGGCTTCGTCACCGTCACCGGGCAGCACGCCGAACACAGCTGGCGGCGTGCGCGGGCGAGCCGCGAGGTCTGGGCGGACGTCGCGCCGCAAGCCGGCATCGACGTGCTTCACAAGGGCCTCCACCTGATTGCGCGTCGCCCCGAGGCGATGCATCTGATCGACGCGTTCATGCAGACCGGCATGGCGGACGGCTGCCGCGTCATGATGCCCGGCGAGGCAAAGGCCGTCGCGCCGGAACTGCGGCTGGACGGCGCACAGGGCGTGCTGCACAGCCCGCATGAACTGCGCATCGAGCCGCGTACGGCGATCCCGTTGCTCGCGTCCTGGCTGGCGGAACGTTTCGATGTGCGGTTTCGCTACGGCGAGATGGTGCACGAGGTGCGCACGCCGACCGTGCGTACGTCGCGCGGCGTGTTGCACGCGGAGCGCGTGATCGTCTGCGGCAATGCGGACAGCCGTCACTTGGTCGGCGACTGGTTTGCGCGGCACGCGGTGCGGCTGTGCCAGTTGCAGATGCTGCGCGTGCGGCCGCGTCGCTCGCTGGCGCTGCGCGCCGCGGTGATGAGCGACCTGAGCCTGCTGCGTTACGCGGGTTTCGCGGCGCTGCCCGCCGCCGACGCATTGCGCACGCGCCTGAAGGCGGAGGAACCCGTGTGCCTCGGTTACGGCATCCACCTGATCGCGGTGCAGAGCGCCGACGGCAGTCTCGTGGTGGGCGATTCGCATGAATACGGCGCCGCACCGCTGCCGTTCGCGACGCAGGAGATCGACGCGCAGATCCTGCGCCTGCTGCACGAGACGCTCGATGCGCCGGCGCTGGACATCGTCGAACGCTGGACCGGCAGCTATCCGTCGGCCGCCGATGCCGATTGCGTGATCGAGGCGCCGGACGACGGCACGCGCGTCGTCGTCGTGACGAGCGGCGCCGGGATGAGCACGGGCTTCGGGATCGCGCAGGACGTGTTTGCCGCGTGGTGAGGGCCGGGCCTGCGCGTCGCGCAGTCGCCGGGTTCCCGGGATGCTTTTGCGAGCGATGCGCCTGCCGGCATGACGGCACGATTCGCCGGATGTTTTAGTGTGTTTAGCGAAACATTCGAATCACGAATTTGTCTAGTCATCCTGATCGAAAGATCAGATGAAATGCACCATGTTCGTGCCGGGAATCACCACCGCGAGGCACGTCAGAGCCCCGGAATTAGGGGATTTCCCGCGTTTTCCCGGTTTTTTTTGATCAACGCTTGTCGCTCGTTTTTTCTTCTTGCATGCTTGTATAGACAAATTCCTGAGGCCGCTTGCATGACCGAAGGGATGACGATCTTCAACACAAGGAGAAATCTCGTGAACGGCAAGCGCATCAAGTGGGCAGTCAGGACGATCGGCATCATCGCAGCGGCAGCGGCCACGCTTTCCGCGCCGGTGCAGGCGAAGGAATGGAAGACGGTGACGGTGGCGCTCGAAGGCGGCTACGCGCCGTGGAACCTCACGCTGCCGGGCGGCAAGCTCGGCGGCTTCGAGCCCGAACTGCTCGCCAACGTGTGCGAGCGGATCAAGGTGCAGTGCAACATGGTCGCGCAGGACTGGGACGGGATGATCCCGGGGCTGCAGGCGGGCAAGTTCGATGTCCTGATGGATGCGATCTCGATCACGCCGGAGCGCGAGAAGATCCTGCTGTTCTCGCGTCCTTATGCCGCGACGCCCGCGACGTTCGCCGTCACCGATACGAAGATCCTGCCGAAGGCGGCGCCGGGCGCGCCGATCGTCAAGCTGTCGGGCGACGCGAATGCCGACAAATCGACCGTCGACGCGCTGCGCAAGCAGCTGAAGGGCAAGACGATCGGCATCCAGTCGGGCACCGTCTACACGAAGTTCATCAACGACAGTTTCAAGGACATCGCGTCGATCCGCGTGTACAAGACCTCGCCCGAGCGCGATCTCGACCTCGTCGCCGGCCGCATCGACGCGTCGTTCGACGACGTCACGTACTACGCGGCGAACAACACGAAGAAGGACACCGCATCGATCGTGCTCGCGGGCCCGAAGCTCGGCGGCCCGATCTGGGGGCCGGGCGAAGGGCTCGCGTTCCGCAAGCAGGATGCCGACCTGAAGACGAAGTTCGATACGGCGATCGGCGCCGCACTCGCGGACGGTACCGTGAAGAAGCTCGCCGACAAGTGGTTCAAGACCGACGTCACCCCGTAAGCGCACGTCCGGCCGCCGCCGCGCAAGCGGCATGAGCTGAGCGCGGCGGCGCGCATCCTGCCGATCCTATCAACGCTTGCCGGGAGGCACGCATGGCGATCCTTGAAATGCTGGGCTTCGGAACCGAAGGCTGGGGCGGCGTGCTGCTGCTCGCCGCGCTGATGACGGTCGCGCTGACGCTTGCCGCGCTCGCGGTCGGCGCCGTGATCGGCGCGGGCATCGCGGCCGCGAAGCTGTCGCGCTATCGCAGCGCCCGCCTGCTCGGCGACCTGTACACGACGGTGTTTCGCGGCGTGCCCGAACTGCTCGTCATCTACCTGTTCTATTTCGGCGGCTCGACGCTCGTCACGGCCGTGGGCCAGTGGTTCGGTGCGGAAGGCTTCATCGGCGTGCCGCCGTTCGTGATCGGCGCGCTCGCGGTGGGGATGATTTCCGGTGCGTACCAGGCCGAGGTGTATCGCGCGGCCGTGCTCGCGGTATCGAAGGGCGAGCTCGAAGCGGCGCGCTCGATCGGCATGCCGCGCAGCATGGTGCTGCGGCGCATCCTGATTCCGCAGGTCCTGCGCTTCGCGTTGCCCGGCATCGGCAACGTATGGCAGCTGAGCCTGAAGGATTCGGCGCTGATCTCGGTCACCGGGCTCGCCGAGCTGCTGCGCACGAGCCAGATCGCGGCGAATTCGACCCATCAGTATTTCGTGTTCTTCGTCGCGGGCGGCGCGCTCTACCTGGTCATGACGGGGCTGTCGAATCGCGTGTTCAACCGGGCGGAAGCGATCGTCGGCCGGTCGTTCCGCCGCAACTTCGCACGCAACTGACGGAGCGCCCATGTCACTCGATTTCGACTTCCTGTTCGACACGCTGCGCCAGCTGCTCGCGGCGGTACCGACCACGCTCGGCCTGTTCTTCGCGTCGCTCGTGCTCGGCGGCCTGCTGTCGCTCGTGATCGTCACGATGCGCGTGTCGCCGCGCTGGCTGGCGAACCGCTTCGCGCGTGCCTACATCCTGGTGTTTCGCGGCTCGCCGCTGCTGATCCAGATGTTTCTCGTGTACTACGGGCTCGGCCAGTTCGGCGTGATCCGCGAGAGCTTCATGTGGCCGCTGCTGCGCGAGCCGTACGTGTGCGCGGTGCTGTCGCTCGCGCTGTGTACGGCCGGCTACACGGCCGAGATCCTGCGCGGCGGGCTGATGGCCGTGCCGGTCGGGCAGATCGAGGCCGGCTATTCGATCGGCCTGTCGGGCTTCGCGCTGCTGCGCCGCGTGATCGGCCCGATCGCGCTGCGCCAGTGCCTGCCCGCGTATTCGACCGAAGCCGTGCTGCTGGTCAAGTCGACCGCGCTCGCCAGCCTCGTGACCGTGTGGGAGGTGACGGGCGTCGCGCAGCAGATCATCCAGCAAACCTACCGGACGACCGAGGTGTTCGTGTGTGCGGCCCTCATCTACCTGGGCCTGAACTTCATCATCGTCCGCCTGCTCGGCGCGCTCGAATGGCGGTTGTCGGGCCACCTGCGCGCGCCGAAGCCGTCCGGCGCACCCGCGGCCGACGCACGCAATGCGCGACGTGTCGCATCCTGACCGCGTCCTTCCTTCCAGGAGAAATCGATGAACTCTGCTGCTCCCGTCGCCCTGTCGGTCAGGAACATCCACAAGTCGTTCGGCGATCACCACGTGCTGAAGGGCATTTCGCTCGACGCGCACGAAGGCGACGTCATCTCGATCCTCGGTGCGAGCGGTTCGGGCAAGAGCACCTTCCTGCGCTGCCTGAACCTGCTCGAAACGCCCGACGACGGCTCGGTCGCGCTCGCCGGCGAGGAACTGAAGATGAAACGCGCGCGCGACGGCAAGCTGCATCCGGGCGACCGGCGTCAGGTGGACCGCATCCGCTCGCAGCTCGGGATGGTGTTCCAGAACTTCAACCTGTGGTCGCACATGACCGTGCTCGACAATCTCGTCGAAGGGCCGCTGCGCGTGCAGAAGCGCGGTCGCGCGGAAGCGGTCGAGGAAGCCGAGGCGCTGCTCGCGCGCGTCGGCCTCGCGGACAAGCGCGGCTACTATCCGGCCCATCTGTCGGGCGGCCAGCAGCAGCGGGTCGCGATCGCGCGGGCGCTCGCGATGCACCCGAAGGTGATGCTGTTCGACGAACCGACTTCCGCGCTCGATCCGGAGCTGGTCGGCGAGGTGCTGCGCGTGATGCGCTCGCTCGCGGAGGAAGGGCGCACGATGCTGGTCGTCACGCACGAAATGGGCTTCGCGCGGCATGTGTCGAATCGCGTGATGTTCCTGCATCAGGGCGAGGTCGATGCGGACGGGACGCCTGGCGAACTGTTCGGCGGCCAGTGCTCCGAACGCTTCCGCCAGTTCGTGTCGAGCCATCATGACCGTGCCGCGAACTGAGGCCGCCATGACCGTATTCCGTTCGGCCCGGCCGCTCGACTGGCGGCAGATCGCGGCGGTGGCGGCCGGCGCGCCGCTCGCGTTGACTGATGAGGCGCGCGAGCGTGTCGTCGCGGCGCGCGAACTCGTCGACGCAATCGTCGCGCGCGGCATTCGCGCGTATGGCGTCAACACGGGCGTCGGTGCGCTGTGCGACGTGATCGTGTCGCCCGCGCAGCAGGGTACGCTGTCGCGCAACATCCTGATGAGCCATGCGGTCGGCGTCGGCGCGCCGCTCGGTGCGGCGGAAACGCGCGCGATCATCGCGGCCGCGATCAACAATTACGCCCACGGGCATTCCGGTGTGCGGGCCGACATCGTCGACCAGCTGGTCGCCCTGCTCGAGCACGATTGCCTGCCGGAAGTGCCGGCGCACGGGTCGGTCGGCTACCTGACCCACATGGCGCACGTCGCGCTCGTCTGTATCGGGCACGGCCACGCGCGGCACGGCGGCGAACGCGTGCGGGGCGATGAAGCGCTGCGCCGCATCGGCCGCGAGCCGCTGGCGCTCGGCGCCAAGGAGGGGCTGAGCCTGGTCAACGGCACGCCGTGCGTGACGGGGCTCGCCGCGCTCGCGCTCGCCCGCGCGGAGCGGCTGCTCGACTGGGCCGACTGGATCGCGGCGACGAGCTTCGAGAATCTCGGCGGCCAGCTCGCCGCGTTCGATCCGGCATCGCTGGCGCTGCGCATTTCGCCCGGCATCGGGCACGTCGGCGCGCGCCTGCGCGCGATGCTCGCCGACAGCGCGATGCTCGCCGCGGCGAACGGGCGACATACGCAGGACCCGCTCAGCCTGCGCACGATTCCGCACGTGCACGGCGCGGCGCGCGACGTGCTGGCGGTCACGGCGGAAGTCGTCGACCGCGAGCTCGCGTCCGTGACCGATAATCCGATCGTCGCGGGCACGCGCGACGCGCCGGCCGTCCATTCGCAGGCGCATGCGGTCGGCGCGGGCATCGCGCTCGCGATGGACAGCCTCGCGGCCGCGATGGCGCAGGTCGCGGCGATTGCCGAGCGGCGGCTCGACCGGCTCGTCAATCCGCTCGTGAGCGGGCTGCCGGCATTTCTCGCGGCGCCGGGCGGCACGTGTTCCGGGTTCATGATCGCGCAGTACACCGCGGTCGCGCTGGTGGCGCAGAACCAGCGGCTCGCCGCGCCCGCGAGCCTCGACGGCGGCATCACGTCGGGCCTGCAGGAAGACCACCTGTGCCATGCGACGCCGGCCGCGCTGAAGGCGCTCGACATCATCGAGAACACCACGCGCGTGCTCGCGATCGAGTTGCTGGCCGCCACGCAGGCGTACGATTTGCAGGAGAACGAAGCGTTGCGGGCGGCGCCGACCGATGCGCTGTGGCGTTACGTGCGCGACCGCGTGCCGGCATATCAAGACGACCGGCCGCTCGCGGACGACATCGCGAGCGCGGCCGCCATCGTCGCGGGCATACCGCCGTCGCTGGCGTGACGCAGCGGCGGGGCGACGGTCGGCAGGTCATCCCATCTTCATTCGATCGAGGGCGCATGAACGAAGCGGAACGATACACGGCGGCCCGGCCGGGGGCCGTACCGGGCGACGACGTGCCGGCACGCGCGCTGCCGGCCTACCAGCAGATCAAGCGCTACGTGGTCGAGCGGATCGCGAACGGGGACTGGAAGCCCGGCGGCGCGATTCCGACTGAAGCCGAACTGGTCAAGGAGTTCGGCGTGGCGCGGATGACGGTGTCGCGTGCGCTGCGCGAGCTGACCGCCGAGCGTGTGCTGACCCGCATCCAGGGGGCGGGCACCTTCGTCGAGCGCCGTCATTACGAATCGACGGTGCTCGAGATCCGCAACATCGCGGACGAGATCGCCGAGCGCGGCCATCGGCACAGTGCGCGCGTGATGACACTCGAAAGCAGCGACGATCCCGAAGCGATCGAAGCGCTCGGGCTGCGCACGGGGCCGGTGTTTCATTCGCGCATAGTGCATTGCGAGGAGGGCGAGCCGATCCAGTTCGAGGATCGCTACGTCAATCCGGCGCTGTTTCCCGCGTATCTCGAGCAGGATTTCACGGTCGAGACGCCGAACCACTACATGGTGCGGCTCGCGCCGATCCAGCGTGCGGAATTCCGCATCTACGCGCAGAAGCCCGATGCGCAGGTGCGCCGGCACCTCGTGATGGAAATCGGCGAACCGTGCCTGCTGCTGCGGCGGCGCACGTGGGTCGGCGGGCAGGTCGCGACGTCGGTGCAGCTGTGGCATCCGGCGTCACGGTTTCATCTGGCGGGGCGGGTGTAGGCAGGGTCGTGCGCTGCGGCGATCGCTGTCGCTGTCACTGTCGCGAAGGCGAGCGTCGGGTCAGGCTGCCGGCTTGCCGTTGCGCAAGCCACGTGCGGCGGGCGCTCAGGCCGCTTGCGCGGGCCGGTTGACCGGGTACGCGAGCGCGGGATGTTCGCGCAGCGTCGCGCTTTCGTCATCGCGCCGGTAGACGCGACGTGTTGCGCGAACCAATCGACCGCGTTCAGGAAACCGGCTGCCGATACGTGCCGGTTGGTTGCCCGAAACCCGCGACCCGCGGCGATACCTGGCCGCGGGCCGCGCTTCGCTGCGCGATCACGCTGCCGTCAAGCGTGACGGCGCGCACCGCATTCGCCGCAGAACAGGTCGTCGGCGGCCATCGGCTTGTGGCACTGCGCACAGGCCGTGGCCTCGTCCGCGGCGGGCGATTTCGTATCCGACACCGGCAGCGAAGCCGTCCCCGCTGCGCTCGCCGTGCTGGCGGCATGCGAGTCGCGTGCTTTGGCAAGGTGATCGGCGGCGCGTTCGCGTGCCTGTTCGGCGTGGCGTTTCGCGTCCGCGACGTGCTGGCTCAGCTTCTCTTCCGTTGCGGAGAAATCGACGCCGCTGACCGTCTGCAGATAGATGAGGCACGTGCCGTTGACGAACGTCAGGAACGGAATCACGAGACCGATCGCGAACAGCAGGCCGTTGCCGAAGCCGTACGCGCCCAGATAGGCCATGCTGCGGTAGTCGAATCCGCCTCCCGCCGCATCCGCGCCAAGGCCGTAGGCGCTGGCGTGCCGGCCGAGGCCGCCCAGGCCGCCGAGCGTGCCCATCAGGCCACCCAGCGGGCTGGTGCCGGTTGCCGCCGAGATCGACGATGCGATCGCGGCGCCGGTGCCGAGAATGCCGAACACGATGGCGGACAGCACGCCGACGAGCAGCAGCAGCCCGAACATCCGGACGATCACGCCGAGCAGCTGGCGGCGGCCGATCTGCAGCAGGCGCGCGGCGGTCTGCAGCGTCGTGTTGCCTTGCCAGATGGCGGGCGCGGCGAGCGGATAGCCGACGTAGCCCATGCCGGCGAAGATCGCGCCCGCGGCGATCGCCGCGACCGGATACGCGATCGCGTACAGCAGCGGGCCGACGCCCGGGAGCTTGCAGACCAGGAACACGATCAGCAACGCGAGCAGCAGCAGGATCCAGCCGACCACGAGCAGCACGCCGATGCCGACGAGGCGGTGGACGCTGAACGTCGCCTGCAGCAGCGCGTCGACGAATCCGACCGATTCACCCTGTGCATCGCGCATCAGCACGATGCCGACCGCGGAATAGCCGATCAGCGAGATCGCGAGCGTCGCGATGACGAACAGCAGGCCGAGCACGGGGCTGTGACCGAGTACCTGGATCGTGAGCATGGCCATCAGCATGCTGGCGACGAGCGCGAACGCGCACATCGCGAGTGCGCGCCAGTTCGTGACGGCCTCGGCGGCGCGCAGCAGGCCGAACTTTCCCGACACGGGGGCTTGATCGAGCGTTGACATCGTTGAATCTCCTTGCAGGTGCGGGCCGGTCAGTGTGCGGCGGGGGCGTCGAGCAGCGCGACGACGGTGACGCCGTCGACCTGCGCGAGCTGGATGCTGGATTGCCGGGTCGAGCCCGGCTTGCCGTTCAGGTAGACCTGGCTTTTCAGCGTGTACGTGCCTTGCGGCGCACCCGACGGCAGTTTCAGCGTGAAGCTGTTGTCGAATTCGCCGCTGCCCGGCGTCGCGTTGACGATCTTCTCGCCGCGCTTGAACTGCTCGCCCGACGGCGCGTAGACGGTCACGACTTCCTTGACTTCCTGGACGGGCTCGTTCGTGCCGGATACCGCGCGAATCTGCGAGGCCAGCTTGATCGGCTCGCCGGTCTTGACCGCGGAGCGCGGCGTGACAACCGTCGTGTAGGCGTCGATCTTCGCGTACGGCGGCAGGTTGTTGCGGTTGTTCGCGCGGTAATCGCGATCGACTTCGGCCGCCGTCTTCGTCTGCCGCGTCGCCACTTCGATCACGGCGCACGCGGCAAGCCCGGCCACCGCGCCGCCGATCGCGCCCTTGGTGCCGCCGATCAGCGCACCGACCAGCGCGCCGCCGGCGCCGAGCGCGGTACAGCGCAGCACCGATTCGGACGAGATCCCGCCGGTGCCGTTCTGGGTGGCGCAGCCGCTGGCGAGCAAGGTGACCGCGCAGGCCGCGGCGAGGGTTTTCTGAATTGTCATGTCGGTTTTCTCCGGCGCTTCATTCAAGTGTGCTGTTGTTGCGCAGTGCATCCATCTGCCGCGCCTTCGCCTTGGCGATCAACGTCTTCGCCGGACGGTTGCCCGGCTCGATCGCCAGGACGCTTTCCGCTGTCGCGATCGCCTTGTCGTACTGGCCGCGCGACAGGTCGCCCTGCGCGCGTTTCAGCAGGCCGTCGACGGCGGGCGCGGCAGGGTTGGCCGCCGTGGACGGGCGGGCCGGCGGTGTCGGGTGCGGCTTGTTGCGCGGTGCCTCTGCAACGGTGGCGGGGGCGGTTGGGGTGGGCGTGTCGTCCTGCAGTTTCGCGAAGGGCGACGGCGGCTGCGCGTTCGCGGCTGCGGGCGGCGCGTTCGACGCCGGCGGCGTC
>NZ_JAAGPC010000063.1:0-45382 GCF_017104595.1 Burkholderia sp. Tr-20390
ACGCCGCCGCAGCGTCGCGGGCGTCGTGCCGAGGCGCACGGCCAGCGTATCGAAGTCGGGCCACTCCGCGGCCGGTAGCGCCTTCAACTGCGCGCGCGTCTTCGCGACCCAGCCCGTATCGTGCCGGCCCCGCTCGTGCTGATGCTGATCGCCTACCTGATCAACATCGTCGTGCGCGCCGTGCTCGAGCGCGTCGGCTTCTACCGCCTCGTCTGGCACCGTTCGATCTTCGACCTCGGCATCTACGTATTCGTATTTGCCGCCGTCGTGATCGTGTCCCACCATCTCGTGGCTACCTAACGTGAAAAAAACCTGGCTCTCGGCAGGGCAAATCCTGCTCACCCTGATCGTCGTCGTCGTGGCTGCCGTCGTGCTGTGGCGCATCGTCAACTACTACATGTTCTCGCCGTGGACCCGCGACGGTCACGTGCGCGCCGACGTGATCCAGGTCGCGCCGGACGTGGCGGGCCTCATCACGTCGGTGCAGGTCGCCGACAACCAGGAGGTCAAGCGCGGCCAGGTGCTGTTCGTGATCGACCAGGCGCGCTACGCGCTCGCGGAACGGCTCGCCGAAGCCACGCTTGCGCAGCGCCGCGCGACGCTCGCGCAGGCGAAGCGCGAGTACGCCCGCAACCTGCAGCTCGGCAACCTGGTCGCGAGCGAGCAGGTCGAGGAAAGCCGCACGCGCGTCGAACAGGGCGAAGCCGCCGTCGCCGATGCGCAGGTGTCGCTCGACACCGCGAAGCTGAACCTGCAGCGCACGACGATCGTCAGTCCCGTGGACGGCTACCTGAACGACCGCGCGCCGCGCGTCGGCGAATACGTGCCGGCCGGCCGCGCGGTGCTGTCGGTCGTCGACCGCAATTCGTTCCGCGTCGACGGCTACTTCGAGGAAACCAAGCTGCGCGGCATCCACATCGGCCAACAAGTCGACATCATCGTGATGGGCGAGCCGCGTGCGCTGCGCGGCCACGTGCAGAGCATCGTCGCGGCAATCGAGGATCGCGACCGCACGCAGGGCGCGAACCTGCTGCCGAACGTGAACCCCGCATTCAGCTGGGTGCGGCTCGCGCAGCGCGTGCCGGTGCGCGTCGTGCTCGACGAGGTGCCCGACGATTTCCGGATGATCGCGGGCCGTACCGCGACCGTCTCGATGCGCGAAGCCGACACGCGCCGCAACGACCAGGCAAAGTCGGCGGTCGCCGCACCGGTATCGACGGCTTCCGGCACGGCCGCCAGCGCGGCAGGAGCATCGCAATGAAGCGGCACGGTCTGCGCCTCGCCGCGACGCTCGCGCCGCTTGCACTCGCACTCGGCGCGTGCAAGTCCGTCGGCCCCGATTACACGCTGCCGCAGCAGGCGTACGTGAATGCGCCGCTCGCGAACCATGCGCTCGACGATGCGAACGGTACGCTCGTGTCGCGCGACGCCGTGCCCGGCAACTGGTGGCAGCTCTACGACGACCCCGTGCTCAACGGGCTCGTGCGCGATGCACTGAAGTCGAACACCGACCTGCGCGTCGCCGCGGCCAACCTCGCGCGCTCGCGCGCGGCGCTGGAAGTGGCAAGCCAGCAGGGTGGCTTCTCGGGCGGCGCGGAGGCCGCCGTGCAGCGCGCCCAGGAATCGGCCGAGCAATACCTGCTCGAGAACAAGCTGCCGATCGTCAACGAAGGCACGGTCGGCATCAACGTGTCGTACGAGATCGACCTGTTCGGCAAGCTGCGGCGCGGCGTCGAAGCCGCGCGCGCGGACAGCGAAGCCGTCAGGGCCGCCGGCGACCTGGCGCGCATCACGGTCGTCGCCGACGTCGTGCGGGCGTACGTCGAGTCGTGCTCGGCCGGCGACGAGCTGGCCGTCGCGAAGCAGTCGCTCGCGCTGCAGAAGCAGCGCGTCGCGCTGTCGCAGCGGCTGCGCGATGCCGGGCGCGGCAACCAGACCGACGTGACGCGCGGCGTGACGCAGGTGCGCACCCTCGCCGCCGATATCCCGCGCTTCGAAGGCCGCCGCAAGGTCGCGCAATACCAGCTCGCCGCGCTGCTCGCACGTTCGCCGGCCGACTTGCCGAAGGCCGTTGCCGAATGCGAGCGCCTGCCGAAGCTGCGCCAGCCGATTCCGATCGGCGACGGCGCCGCGCTGCTGCGCCGCCGCCCCGACGTGCGCGCAGCCGAGCGGCAACTCGCGGCCGCGACCGCGCGGATCGGCGTGGCGACCGCCGCGCTGTACCCGTCGATCAGCATCGGCGCGTCGGCCGGCTCGGTCGGTGTCGCCGCCGACCTGTTCTCGTCCACGACGAATCGCTGGTCGTTCGGCCCGCTGATCAGCTGGTCGTTCCCCGTCAACGGCCAGCGTGCGCGCGTACGCGAGGCCGAAGCTGCCACAGGTGGCGCGCTCGCGCACTTCGACGGCGTCGTGCTGAACGCGCTGCGGGAAACGCAGTCGAGCCTCGCGACCTATGCGGCCGACGTGCAGCGCACGGAAGCGCTGCGCACGGCGTATGAATCGGCACGCAATTCCGCCGACGAAACGCATCGCCTCTATCTGGCCGGCCGCGAGTCGTTCATCTCCGATCTCGACGCGACGCGCACGCTGACGAGCGCGCAGGCGCAGGTGGCGGCAGCCGAAGGCCAGGTCGCGACCGACCAGGTGCGGCTCTTCCTCGCGCTCGGCGGGGGGTGGGAATCCGACGGTACGACGGCCGCAGCGGACGCCCGTCCCGCCGCGACACGCACCGCCGCGACACCCGCGACCAGCGAGTAATCACGGCAGCGCTGTCATCTTCAGTACATCACGCGCACCTGGCGAAGCGCTCGGCGGCGGCGGGCTTTCCTGATTCGCGCCATAGCGCCGGAAGGACGACGAACACCCACGTTGACGGTAAACTGGCAAATGCATTTCCATTCATCTTTCGCCGCTGCACTCCCAGCGGCATCCACCCGGAGATCCATCATGCGAACCAGCGCCCGCAACCATTTCGCCGGCCAGGTCAGCGCCGTCAAGACCGGTGCCGTCAACGACGAAATCACGCTCCGCACGCAGGACGGCCTCGACATCGTCGCCGTGATCACCCACGGCAGCGCGGCTTCGCTGGGCCTCGCGGCCGGCTCGAAGGCATTCGCGCTCGTGAAGGCGTCGTCGGTGATCGTGATGGTCGACGTCGACAGCAGCAAGGTGTCGGCCCGCAACTGCGTCGCAGGCACCGTATCGTCGGTTGCGAAAGGCGCGGTCAATTCGGAAGTCGTGATCAAGGCCGCGGGCGGCGCCGAAATCGTCGCGATCGTCACCAACGACAGCGTCGATCGTCTCGGCCTCGCGAGCGGCACGGCTGCGTCCGCGATCTTCAAGGCATCGAGCGTGATCGTCGGCGTCGAGTGAACGCGTGACGATCGCGATGGCGATCCGTTTGGCACGGCGCATTCACACGAATCGCGCCGTGCGACTGCCGGTCGGATGCGTGCGATGACAACCGCGTTCGATCACGCTCGGCAACGGGCGCTGCAGTCGTTGCTGTCCGCGGCGGCCAGTGCCGATACACCCGATGCACGCCTGTTCGGCGCACTCGTTGCGGCACGCGCGCGCCGCAATGAACTCGGGCTGCTCGGCCTGTCTCGTCGTCAACTGGCTGGCCTGCTGACGCGGCAGTTTCCGCACCTGCCTGCGGCCGAGGTCGCAGCGCTCGCGCCAACTGCCGCGATGGCCGTGCTGCCATCCACTCACGCGGCGTTCGTCACCACGCTGCACACGCGGCTGATGAACGACGCGAATCCCGCCGCCGACCGCGACGACGCCGGCTGTCTCGCGTCGATCATCGCGCACGCCTGCCTGCGCCCCGATCATCTATGGCGCGATCTCGGGCTCGACGGGCGCGACGCGGTATCCGCGATGCTCGATCGCTATTTCCCCGCGCTTGCCGCGCGTAACGTCGCTCACCTGCGCTGGAAGAAATTCCTTGCACAGGAAGTGGCCGCCGCGCTCGATGTGCCGCCCGGCCCCGCCCCCGGATGCCCGAGCTGCGAGGATTTCGGCTTCTGCTTTCCTCACGCGCGATAACCACCGCGGCGGCCGGGCTGCCCATTCGAGTCGTCGCCTCCCCATCCGGAGAACCCGCCCCATAAACGGTTACCTTGTGAACCGTATCGCCTGCTGTTCATGACGCGGTCAATGCCGGTGCCGGTGATGGATGTCCGGAAAATGCGCATGGCTGTGCGTGATCGGCAGATGCACGTGCGGATGCGTGTGCGGCTCGTTGCCGTCGTACGCAAAATCGTGCGCATGCTGGTGATGTTCGTCGTGCCGATGCCGATGCGTGTGCTCGAGTGGCTCGTGCGTGTGCGTGTGTTCATGCCGTTCGCGAACGTGCAGCCAGATCCCGAGCGCCATCAGCACGGCCGCGATCCAGAACGTCGCGGGCGGCAGCGCGGGCCAGATCAGCAGCGACAGCACGACGCCGAACAGCGGCGCGATCGAGAAATATGCGCCCGTGCGCGCGCTGCCGAGATGACGCAGTGCGACGACGAACAGCACGAGGCTGATCCCGTAACCGCCGAGCCCCGTCAGCATCGCGGCAGCCGTGACCGGGACAGCCGGCAGCGTCGCGCCAGTCGCCAGCGCGATACCGATGTTCACGGGGCCGGCGATCAGCCCCTTCGCGCACGCGATGACCATCGCATCGTTTGCGGCCACCTTGCGGGTCAGGTTGTTGTCGACCGCCCAGCACAGGCATGCGCCGACGATCAACAACGCGCCGACCGGCACGCCTGCCTGGCCCGGCGTCCACGACAGCAGCGTGCCGCCGGCGACGATCGCGACCATTCCGAGGAACACCTGCGAATCCACGTTCTCGCGAAACACGACCCACGCGATGACAGCCGTCAGCACGCCCTCGAGATTGAGCAGCAATGCACTCGGCGCGGCGCCGCCGGTCGTTGCATGCCGGTTGTGCAGGCGGCGAAGCAGGATCCCGATACCGAGCCCGACGCCGCTGCCGAGATAGAACAGACCGGCGACCATGAACGGCGACATCGCACCGATCAGCGCCTTGGCGAGCGGTGTCGCGGCGCCGAACAACGCGGCAGCGGTGAGCGCGACGAGAATCGCGGAATGTCTCGAGTGCATGATCCGGTTCGAATTGACGTTGAAAGGCGCTGGTCGTCGCAGCGGTGGGCTCGTCATACCTTTCGCAATGCAAGCTGCATCGCAGCCGGCCAGCTTGCGCGCGACCTGACGACCTCGGCGAGATTATCGCGCGCCGTCATGTCACGATGACCGGGCGCGATCGTCCACGCGTCGGTCGATGGCTTCGGCATGCCTCTATTTTAGGAAAACGAATTAATCGAACGAAGCGTTGCCGTGTTCGGTGTAGGCGTACCGTTCATGCGCAAACGACAAAGTCGAAACAACGCGCGTGCAGCATCGATCGGCAAACTTTCTTCGTCCGGTCGCGTGGTCTGTTCGAGGTGGGATAGGTGAGAGCCCGGCACGTCGAGCGCCGGTGGGAGCAGTCCTGACCTGCCTCGGTCAAGGCAGGTCAGTCTGTCGGGTCATTCACCGCAGGCGATGTGCCTGCGGGACGGCGCCGTGCGGTATGCAGCGGCGCGGTGCGGATTACGCGTTTCCGGCCGTTTGCTGCTCGACCTGCGGCGCTGCGTCGGCTTGCGCTTCCACGTTTGCCGGTTGCGGCTCGGCGGCGGCCTCGGCCTGCTGCTCTGCCTTCGGCTGCTGCGGCGCGCCCTTGGCCGCTTGCCCCGCGCCCTTGTTGCCAGGGCGACGAGCCTTCAGGCGGCGAGCCCGAGCCGCATCGTCATGCGTGACACGCCCTGCTTCGTTACCCTGCAGATCGACCCGCACGGCGTCTTCGACGAGGCACGACCAGTAACGGTTGCCACGGCACCACGTCGACATCGCTTCACGCAGTTCGGCTTCGCTGAGCCCGACGGCCTGTGCTTCACGTGCGAGGTCGTCCCAGATACCGACCTTGAGCGGCACTTTGGGGGCCGGATTCTTCGGGAACGCACGCGGAAACTTGCGCTGCAGCTTACCGATCGCAACGATGACCGGATCGACCGGCGCCGCCGGCTTCGCCGAAGCCGGCTTCGCGCGGTGCGCCGCTTTGCCGCCGGCCGCAGCCGGCTTGGCGCCACGCTGCGGCTGGTCGCCGGACTTCGGCTTCGCGCCGGTGTCCGCCGGCGCTGCCGGCCGCTTCGCGTTGCGCTCCTGCTTGGCCTTCGCTGCGAGCTGCGCCCGCAATTCGGCAAGTTGTTCAAAACCCATAAATTCAATCCACCAGGAATATAAGGTGTGGTTCGTGCGGTCATGCCGCGCGGCGCACAAGCTTCGCCGCCATGCGTGCGACCCGTCTGCCGCTGATGCGGAACACTACGGGGCCGCATCGCGCACGCCACTCTGTTTTCAGGCACCCGGCCACGATGCCGGACAAGGCAGGAGTGGAAGTATACCGGTACGCGCGGCGGCCGGTTGACTCACTGGTCTGCGTTGGCCCGATTCGGGGTACCGGAAATGCGTCCATGCGGTCGTGTTGCGCATTATATGGATACGTTTCCGGAAGTCACGCCGTTCGCTCTCGTTGGCGGAAATCGGGGCCATTTTCCGTGCTGCGATTGCCCCGGCGGCACCGATCGACGCCCGACACGGGGTATTCCGCCTCGGGACGTCGAACGCGATCCAGCGGCATCGGTGCGTCTCGGCCCCGGCTGCGATTCTGCAATCCGGGTAGCGGCGTCGGCTGCGTGCGAATCAACGATCACGGCAATCGATCGGCGCAATTCCCGTACCCATTCGACAGCATCGATGCCCGCACGCAACTCGTTGCGTCCGCATCCATTCCGTGGCGCACGAAGAGCCAGAAAAGTGCGTAGTATGGCCGGATCGATGACGTCGGCAGCATACCTCGGCCCGTTTCGCCGCGCCCCGCCGGCGAGCCGCCGACATCCCGCTTGCCAGCCAAAAGAACGAACCGGTTGTACGAAACGGAGCAGAGACATGGTTCCCCCACACGACATCCCGCACGACGGCATCACGCGCGAGGAGATTCACCATCGGCAAATCGACATGCGCGGCTATCGGCGCAGCGACGGCCGGTTCGAAGTAACGGCCTGCCTCGCGGACCGCAAAACCTTTGATTTCACGCCGCCGGGCGGCACGCGGACGGTCGCTGCGCTGTCGCCGATCCATGACCTCGGTGTGACGCTGGTCTTCGACGCCGACATGGTCGTCCGCGCCGTGTCCACGTTCCTCCGGTCGCATCCGTATGCGCAGTGCCCGGGCGGCGGCGACTCGCTGCAGGCGCTCGTCGGACTGAGCATCGGCGCGGGCTGGAACAGCGAGATTCGCAAGCGACTGCCGTCCTGCGATACGTGCACGCACCTGAAGGAGTTGCTCGGCCCGATCGCCACCACGGCCTATCAGACGATGGTCGGCATGCGGAAGTCGTCGCTCGAGGCGCGCGATGGCAACGGAAAACCGCTCAAGATCGACAGTTGCCATGCCTATGGCGCTTCGCGCGATCTCGTGAAACGTCTTTGGCCCGAATATCACCGGCCTTCCGAGGCGACAAAGGGCAGCTAAGGGCCGGGCATTCGGCCAGTACCGTGCATCGCACGATCGGTGCTGCTGGAGGAGGCGCGCGTCGCATGCATGAACGTGCGTCGACCGGCCATCGAAGTTGCAGCGCTGGCGATCAAAAAACGCCCAGTGAGAGTCCCGCTGCAAGCCCAGCGCCCAATTCGGCGCAGCGCGCGAGATCGTCGCCGTCGATCGTCTTCGCCGCGAGGATGCGTTCCGGCGTCTGCGCGTGCGTACAGACGATCAGGCCCGGCGCCACGTTCTTCAACCGCCATCCGGTCGCGATCCGGTCGATCTGGCGCAGCGCGTTCTGCCCGTCGCTTCCCGCGCAGATCATCACCGCATACGGGCGGCCGTTCACGCGATCGAGCGCCGCGTAGTAGCAGCGGTCGAAGAAATCCTTCATCAGCCCGGACATTGCCGCGAGATTCTCCGGCGTGGCGAACAGATAGGCGTCGGCGGCCAGCACGTCGTCCGCGCTCGTCGCATCGGCGCGCTGCAGCCTCACGTCGACGCCAGTTTGCTCGCGCGCAGCGCCGGCGGCCGCTTCGGCCATCTGTTGCGTGCCTCCGGTCATCGTGTGATAGACGATCAACAGCGTCTTCATTCGTCGTGACTCACGTTCGGTTCAGGTGTGCTGACGGCATCGCCGATTTCCGCTGAATGGCCGGAGATCCGATAAGACATCCCGCGGTCGCTTTCCCGGATCTGCCGGTTTGACGGCGCGTCGTTACGAAGCACGTTCCGATCATGCACGTTCCGATCATGCACGTTGCGCCAGGTTCGATTCGCGCAAGTTCGACCGGATACACGATCAGTCCGTTACGCCGCGCGACGCGTCGGTATGTTCCGGCTGCGCGTAGTACGCGAGAAACATGTCGGCGGCGGATTCAGCGACTTTCTGTTGCTCCGGCTCCGCGAGCGGCGGCTGGCCCATCGTTATCTGCGGCCAGAACGCGAATGCCTTCACGACACCGTGCAACTGATGCGCGGCAAACACCGGATCGGTGACGGACAGGCGTCCGGCCGCCGCGGCCGTCCGCACCCAGACCGTCATGTCTTCCTCGCGTTCGCCGAGGCGCTCGACCATGTCACGCGCACGTTCCGGCGAATGGATGGCCGCACCGATCGCGACGCGTGCGAGCGACAGAAATGCCTCGTCGCTGAGCAGGCGCATTTTGCGATCCAGCAATGCGAGCAATTGCTCGCGCAGCGGCACATCGGCACGATAGGTTGGCGAACTGCCTGTCCGGGTCGCGTCCCACAATTTTTGCAGGATGGCGGCGAACAACGTTTCCTTGCCCGGGAAGTGGTTATAGACCGTGCGTTTCGACACGTCCGCACGCGCGGCGATGCGATCCATGCTGGTCGCGTCGTAACCCGACGCGAGAAATTCCTCGATGGCCGCGTCGACGATGGCCGCGCGCTTTCGATCGGTCAGGCGCTGAGGGGGAGTGCTGGTATCCATCCAGAAATTTTACACCGGGTAGTTTACTTATCCCAGAAATAAACTACACTGTTTAGTGTACTTTATCTTCCGGACGAACCGACATGGCATCGCCTCTCGTTTTGATTCATCGCATTCTGGGTTTGGCGGCCGCCCGGCGCGGCCGCGCGCTGTCCGGCGGCTCGCCGCAGCACAATGGCGAGCGCTTCAGCAATGTCGCGCCCCGTCCGGTCGAGGGATTGGGCAAAACGTTCGGGATCGCCTGGAACGTGCTGTTCAACAAGCCGCGCAATACCGTGCCCGCAGGGCAGCTACCCGTCGATTCGTTGACGCGCGCGGAGCTCGACGCGGCCCCCGATCGCAGCCTGTACCGGCTTGGCCATTCGACGCTGCTGCTCAAGCTGCGCGGCGAATTCTGGCTGACCGATCCCGTGTTTGCCGAGCGCGCGTCGCCGTTTCGGCGCGTCGGCCCGAAGCGCTTCCATGCGCCGCCGATCGCGCTTGAAGATCTCCCGCCGCTGCGCGGCGTGATCCTGTCGCACGATCACTACGATCATCTCGACCGCGACACGGTGCTCGCGCTCGCGGCCACCACCGGTGTGTTCGTGACGACGCTGGGGGTCGGCGACCGCCTGATCGAATGGGGCATCGACGCGAAGAAAGTCCGCCAGCTCGACTGGTGGCAAAGCGTCGACGTGGCCGGCCTGACGCTGACCGCGACACCAGCCCAGCACTTTTCCGGGCGCAGCCTGTTCGACGGCAACAGCACGCTGTGGGCGTCCTGGGTCATCGTCGACGACGACTTGCGCGTGTTCTTCAGCGGCGACACCGGCTACTTCGACGGGTTCCGGACGATCGGCGAGCGCCTCGGGCCGTTCGATGTCACGCTGATCGAAACAGGCGCATACGACGCGCAATGGCCGTATGTGCACATGCAGCCGGAAGAGACCGTGCAGGCGCACATCGATTTGCGCGGACGCTGGCTGGTCCCGATTCACAACGGCACGTTCGATCTCGCGATGCATCGCTGGCAGGAACCGTTCGAGCGCGTCACGGCACTGGCGATCGTACGAGGCGTCGATCTATCGACGCCCAGGATGGGCGAGCGCCTCTCACTCGACGAACCGCATCGCGGCGAGCGGTGGTGGCGCACGGTCGACGAGCGCGCGACGTCCGTTGCCGCGAAATCGCGCCGCTGGACGCTTTGCGCGTCGCAGGCCACGAAGTAAAACCCGCCGATCGTCGTACATTTTTCCCGGAGCGCGGCAATGCCGCGACTCCGGCAGGCGCGTTGCCGGCGTACCCGCACGTCGACGGGCTGTCTGTAGACCCGATTACCTGAGTAGAGAGTCATGCATCCGGCACCCGTCCGATACGCACCCGGCCACCCCGTCGACGACGCCACCCTCGCCGCATTCAACCCCGTTGCCCCCCGATCGACGAGCCGCAGCCGGGAGAACGACCTGCGGCAGACGCTCGCAGAGCGCGTCTCGAGATGGACGAAAGACGTCGATCACCTCACCACGGCCATTCCGAACCTGAGCCTCCATCGAAGGGAGGTGACAACGCAGCCGATGGATTGCATGGTCGAGCCGAGCTTCGGTCTCGTCGTCCAGGGCACGAAGCGGCTCATTCAGAGCGGCGATGTGTATCTCTGCGACGCCAACCGCTTTCTGATCACGTCCCTCGACTTGCCCGGTTCGACGCAGGTCATCGAGGCCAGCCGCGAAAGGCCGTTTCTCGGAATCGGGCTCAAGCTTGATTTTCGCGTCATGGCTGAACTGATGGCGCAGGTCGCAGCGGATCACGAGGAAGCCCCGGCAGGCCGCGGCCTCGTCGTCGGCGATATGAACGAACCGCTCTACGACGCGGTGAATCGCTTGCTGGCATTGCTGGATGACCCAAACGCCATCGCAGTTCTCGCACCGTACGTCGAGCGGGAAATCTATTACCGGCTGCTGACGAGCGACCAGGGTGCCCGTCTGCGTCAGATTGCGTCCGCCGGCAGTCAGGGCAACCGCGTGTCGCGGGCGATCCAGTGGTTGCGGACCCATTACGACGAGTCGCTTCGGGTCGACGATCTGGCGGCGCAGGTACAAATGAGCAGTTCGACCTTCCACCACCACTTCCGCCAGCTCACCGGCATGAGTCCGCTGCAGTACCAGAAATGGATACGGCTCAATGAGGCGCGTCGACTGATGTTGTCCGAGCGGCTCGACGCCGCATCGGCTTCGTTCAGGGTCGGATATGCGAGCCCGACTCAGTTCAATCGCGAATACAGCCGTTTATTCGGTAATTCTCCGCGGAGAGATATCGATAGCCTGCGAAGCGGAGCAGATGTCGTTCTTTCGATTGCGGCGACGTATTGATCATCGGAACGGTACCGGAGATATGAGATGCCGCGTTTGGTGGTATCCGCAGAATGCTTGGGGCGCCCCCTTCACGGGAGGGGGCGACCCGCTTGAGCCCAACGAGCGCAGATGCGCACTTGTTGTTTTCCCCGAATTGATTGCTCGGCAGCCCGCCGCGAATTCAAATTAGGTATCGAGCGGTGCGTGGGCGCCTCGCGGCGTCGGACCTTTATCCAAAATCGCAAGTGTTCATCGGCTAGAGGCAGTCGCCTCATGCCGACCTCTTGAATTGATGAGGACTTTGCCGTCTCCGCAACCAAGTCGTCTCAGTGCCCTCCGGAGGCTCGGCCATAAACTCTGCAGTGTGAGGAGTGTCGCGCCATGCTTCGAACCGCCGATTTGCGCGGTGAGCGTGTGCGTTGTCACGTGACAACTCTCGCTGATAGATCGGCGCAGACACCTAAGAAGGCGCTCGACGCCTTGTCGAGATGCATCTGATTCACCTCAGTTCGATTCATCTTGGCATCAGATCGACTGATTGCATTTTGAATACTACGAATAACGTATCATAAATTACATATTGAGCCGTATTCACACCGCCCCTGGCTCGAAGAATGCGAAATGGCCATACGCCCCTATTTACGAGGTTGAACTCGGCGATTTTGCGTGAAACAACATGAAGAATATCGCGCAACCGATTGCCAGATAAGGACTTCCGCGAACACCGAATTTCTTGGAAATGTTTCACGATCCGGCCCGTTTGAGTTGTTATGTGGCCATCAACACTGAAGTTCGTCGCAAACCGAAGCCCATTTGCATGGCTGGCGCGCAGAGGTCCCGGAACTCGAGGGTACGCGCGGCAAAGCCCGTACCCTCCCCTTCCGTACAACACTCTCGCAATGTTGGCCTGACCACTCCAATTAAATGGGGCCATATCATTAGCGCCCATGACACTCCCTCGTGGGCGCGACCCAGCAAGCTGACCGGCGTCTTTCCTTTCGCACGTGACTGCAAATAGTCAGCGATGTAGCCTCCGCGTCTGCAGACCTATTAATGACTAGGACTCTTCGACATAGGCGCCCCGCCCGATATGCGGCGCAACCCGCCGCTTCGACAAGCAAGCTCCCCGATACAACACTCCAGTTGTCACGTGACAACGCCGCGGCGAATTGAGCCAAGAAACTGCAGTCGCGACGACACCGCGATGCGAATCTCTTCTTTGGCGATCCAGCTGCTCACGCTCTATGAAGTTCGATCAAAACTCGTCCGGAGGGGCGACTCGGCACCGACGCGACCTCCCGCTCCGAACCGATTGTCACGTGACAACTCATCGCACGAGAAGCGATCATGCAAAAAAATAGAACCAGATTTCGAGCGTCGAATGATCTCGCCATAGCTTTAAGTGCAGTCGAAGGAGAGATTTCCTGGCGCCGGATTACGTCGAGAAGGAACAAATGCCTGCTACTTGTCACGTGACAACCAAGTTTCCTTGCGACGCCTATGAACTGACTAACGGAAACCGTGGCGATTTTTACCGCGAACACCGCGACCTCGAGGTCCTCGTCTCCATTTGCCAACACTGCCGTCGACATTGGGATTGATCGAAGTTTTGCTCGAGCTTCGTACTTACGTTTCAATCTCGGTCGTCAATTTTATTTTTACTCGACCATCAATCACGACTGACTCATTAGCCATTCGGCACACTTGTTACGTGACAACCACACCGATCCTTAAGGCATACATCGTGTCAAAGGCTTTTCTGGACATTTCGACAATAACTGCATATATTACGCAAAACTCCGTGGAGGAATTTAATGGCTTTCAAGATCGCCGTCAGTAATCAAAAAGGTGGGACTGGAAAGACAACCATCTCCGTCAATATCGCCGCTGCATTCGAAGCCGGCGGCAACAAGGTCGCCCTGATCGATGCCGACCCTCAAGGCACGTCCGTCCGGTGGGTGACGAGCGGTGAGAACACGCTGCCGATGACGGTTCTCTCTCTGGCCCCTGCCGGCCGCGGCATCGGCGGCGAGATCAAGAAACAGGACGCGAACTTCGACGTGATCGTTGTCGACTGTCCTGGCAACCTCGAAGACCCGCGAATCGCCTCCGTGCTCGAGGTCGCCGACTTCTGCCTCGTGCCGCTGTCACCGTCGCCAGCCGATCTCTACAGCACGGTCGCGATGATCCGCATGATCGAGTCGATGCGGTCCGTTCGTAACCCGAATCTTTCTTCCGCATTAATGCTGAATAGTGTTAATGGAAAAACTAAAATGCGTGAAGAAATTTTAAAAATTCTACGGGCTGAAGAAATAGGGGAGCATCTGCTCGACAGCCAGATCGCGCAGCGCGAGGTCTACCGTCAGACGTTTGCGCTCGGCACCACGATCCATCACCACAATCGCTATCTGAAGGGCCTGAAAGAAGCCCGTGCGGAAATCGAAAAGCTGGTCACGGAAATGGCCCAATACATCGCGTCGACGCGCGCTACCGGAGCCGCCCATGGCTAAGGACACATCGAAAGACAAGAAGCCGACCGGCAACCTGCATCTCGCAGCCGGCCTGCTGCGCGGACTTGCGCAGGAGAATGCGGCACTCGAAACGCGGCTGCCCGAACCGGCGGCTGCACCGAACGTCGTCGGCGAAGCCGCACCCGCCGGCGCTCCGGCCGCGGCCGCGCCGGCCAGCACACCGGATCTTGGCGCGCCCCAGAAGGTATTGGTCAAGGATTGCATTCCGAACCCGTTCAACCCGCGCGTGTTCTACTCGGAGTCGAGCCTGCACGAGCTCGCCCTGACACTGAAACGGGAAGGGCAGATCGAGCCGATCAAGGTTACGCGGCTCCCGGAGTTTCCCGGCAAGCTCGTGGTGATCGACGGGCAACGCCGGCTCCGCGCGACGAGCATCAACGGCGATGAAACCATCAACGCCACGTTCCGCACGGATCACACGCCTGAGCAGCTCTACACGATCGCGTATCGCGCGAACCACGACCACGAACGCCAGACGATCTTCGATGATGCGGTCGCGTGGAAGCGTCTCCTCGACGAGAAAGTCTTTTCCGACCAGAACACGCTCGCGGAAAAGATCGGCAAGGACAAGGCATCGATCAGCAAGACGCTGTCGCTCAACGCACTCCCGAACACACTGCTGGAACGGATGGCGAGCGCGAACGACGTGGTCGGCCTGCAGGCGGCGTACTTCCTGAAGCTGATCTTCGAACGCCTGGGCGAGCCGACTGCCGATCGGCTGTTGACGGCCGTGATCGACCGGAAAAAGTCGGTTCGTGATCTGGAGAATTTCCTGCGTGCGCAAAGCGACGGCAGCAAGAAAGCGGGACGTACGCGTTACAGCGTTCGCCATGACTTCGCGCTCGAATCGCGAGCGATCGGCCAGTTGAAAACCTATCCGGACGGACGTCTGGATCTGCAGCTCAAGGGCGTCGACGCATCGCATCAGGAAGCGCTCGCCGACAAGCTCAAGACCGTCATCGACGCGTACGTTGCCGAACTGGCAACCGCCACGCAACAGTAACGCGCGAAAAGCAGAAGGCCTCGCATCCGCGGTGCACCGCGAAGCCGGACGACGACGTCCGGCGCGCGACGCACATCCGGCTGCGAGGCCTTCGTTCAGTTGCCGGCGAGACTGCTTTTCAGCAGGAATTCCAGCAAGTCGTCCGAGGTCGGTTCGCCCCACGTATCCAGTGCGAGCCATCGGAAGAAGCTGGTCTGCGCGAGCTTGCTCGCCTTCTTCTTCGGCGACAGCGTCAGGTCCTTCGAGCCTGCCACCGTCTCGTTGTAACGCTCGATCAGCTTGGTCTGGTCGTCGATCTCCAGTTCGCGGAAATACGCGCCGGCTTCCTCGACCTTCGCCGCCAGATATTTGTCGCGAATCTGTTCCTGCTTGCTCTGCGCGGATTCCTTGGCCGGGGCCGCCGCTTCCGTTCCCTGCCCGTCGGACAGCGTGTAGCCGTGCGTCAGCGCCTTGCGGAAATACGCGGCCACGTTGTCGACCGGGGCCGCATTCTTCTTCGTAGTCCGATTGAGCGTATAGGCAATCGCCGCCTTGATGCGCTGCACGCCATATTGCGTGATCAGCCGGCGCGCTTCCGAGCGCGGGATGCCGAACTTGGCAACCTCCTCGACCAGCGCTTCGTTCTTGACGTCGCCATCCTCCACCGTATCGGTGCTCTGCTTGCGCGTCACCTTGAACTGAACCGCCTCCACGCTCCGGCCGGACTTGTGTTCGATCAACTCGAGCGTGTGATCCGAAACTTCGTTCACCTCCTGAATGCACGGCACCAGGACCTTGCTCTTGAACAGCTTGTATTCCTTGTACGACTGCGACGCCTTGTCCTGGCCGAGAATGAGGTCACGAAATTTCGGCAGCGGGATCTTCGCGGTGATGCCGATCCCCTCGTAGCGCACCGTGTTTTCCCACAACGCGAGCGAGTGCGACCGCCGGAACTCGCGGGCGATCCGCATATCGATCAGTGCGTAGATCTCGGGGTTGAGCAACTCGCTGCGAATCTGGTCGGAGAAGCTGTACTTCAGCACCGATTGCTCGAGCTCCGCGCCGGCGAGCAGGCCCGACGCTTTCCAGACGGTCGACCGATCCGCGGCCAGATAGTCCCAGTTGACGACGGTACTGATCAGCGAGTTGACCGTGTCCTTCACGTACTTCGTATTGTTGCTGTTCAACCCGCTCTCGTGCGAAAGCGACGCAAGCGAAATCGAGAAGCTCGTCCGGCCTGGCTCGAACGCCTCCTGTCGAAGCGCGTTCTTGATCAGCGAGCTGAACATCTTGCGCTGCTGCAGGCCGATCTTTCCGGACTTCGGCGCGATATGAATCGCCTGGACCGCCTTGCGCAGCAAGTCGGGAGGCTCGGGTGTCTGAAACAGTGAAACCTGTTTGTCTGAGCCTTTGCTTGCGGGCTTGCGCGGCATCGTAATGTCCGGATAAGGTGACCTTGTTGAGAGCGGACTTTATACCTTTTCGCGCCGCGGAGCAACGTTCTTGTTCCGGCTTTACTTGCACTATCTCCGCTAACCTGCAGATATAAAAGGAAAATTCACAATCAGAAGATCGGTGCGGAACCCCATATCCAGCTACCTTTCGACAAAAATGCTTCCCACAAGCCGCTACCTTTCATGCCCGGACGTGGAAACCCGGCATGGGATTTGCCCTTGGCAAGGTAACCATCCATGGGAAGCAAATGAGGAGAATCGGGATCATTGGGGAAATTCGTGGTGCCCTGCAGCACAGACCGGCTTTCCTCCCATAACTTGCTACCTTCACCGATTCCCACAGGAGGGTACCTTTCGACAGGCTCCGGCCGCGTTGGCAGCGCTGATTTCAGCGCTGAAGGCAACCATCGCCCCCATAAACGGCAACCCATTGCTTTCCCCATAAAAGGTTACCTGTCGATCCCGTCGATCCTGTCCATGGGAGCCAGCCCCGGGAAATCCTGGAGAAAGGCAATCGAGCAGTCCCAAATGTGACCCATAACTGGCTACCTTTGAGGTGCCCCATAACCGGCTACCCGAGAAAAATCACTGTGCGACGCGGCGGTCCACGGATCCCGAAAGGCGCCCCATAAAAGGCTACCTACCAGCATCCCCATAGACGGCTACCCAATGCGTTTCCGGGCCGATTTCCCATAACCGGGTACGCTTGCCCCATATCCACAACCCCGCTTCCCCACAACGGGGTACCCGAATCCCCAAATCCACAGACCTTTACTCCCAATCCCTTACACCTGTGCTCCCATAAATGGGTACCGAACACCCATCAAACCCTTGTCAGGTAAGGCTGAGAGCCGTCTAAAAGTAGTTAAAGAAGTAAACGTGGTTTACAAAAGATGTAAACACACGTGCGTCTCCGCAGAAAGACGAACCCCATAAACCGCTACCAATGGGAGCCGTCTATGGTGTTGCCGGCATCTCAAACCATCGATTCACACCTGGAAACAGTGACTTGGCGCCCTGTTCTACACAGGCTCCAGGCTCGACAAGGCTTCCGAAAGAGGTGAGTACCCACTCACATGAGCCTGAAAAGTAGAAACCTATGGGAGAAAAACGGGAAGAAAGCCCCGCTTCCAGGCACAGGTTCCCATTTATGGGATCAAAAAAGCAGCTCAGTGACCTCGACGGCGCCGGTTGTCGACTTGCAAAGCAGACGAACGATCCGGAAACATGAATCTCTCTGGCTTCGTTCACAGCAGTTTCAAATCATCCCGGACGGCAGCCGAAGGGTTTTTTTGCACTCATGCTTCGCTGTCCATGGACAAGTTTTTCCGTTCGCCCGCGCGCGTCTCTCGTCAAATTTAGCCTGTGGACTGTGTACAGAGGAAATCGATGCCGTTCGCTTGGCTGTCTCTGTGGTCGTCCAACTTTCTACCTTTGGAGCCAGCAACCGAATTTCGATGCTGTGCGCCACGGTCGCAAGGAGAGGCCCTAGAACGGCTTCCCGCAGACGAATTGGTTGGCCCGCACTGCCGGCACGCATCGTCGGCTCCTGGGTCGATCTAGGGCACACCGCGAACCAACGTGAAGATGCGGGAGGCCACGAAGCTCACCGTAATCGAATTCGAGCGATGATCCCGAACATGCTCACCTTCCGACAGTTTCGAATCCTGTAAAAGCTCACCAACCGGGCAAGGCACCGGGAATCGGCGTGCTGTGCAGGCACCGACACCCGCCTGGGATGCCGGGCAACCCAGGCTGCGAAATGAAAAGCCCGTGACTCGCGCACGTCGCGCGATGCGTTCCTGAGCAGAATCGGACGGTTCACAAGCGTGGCCGCGACACCGCAACCCAACGTGCCACGGTCACCAGACGAGCGCCGCGACATCAGTGCGGCACCGTCGGCGCAGCCGTGAAGTAAATGCCTCCGATGTCTTCACCGCACGCAATGTGTTCACACCATTCGTCATACGGACCACAGGCCTACGCGGTGACGCGTTGTACCGGTTCAGGTGACGCTCGGCATCACAGTGCGGCGATGGGTTGCCGGATCGAATGCTGCGCGCCGTGGCGATGCAATCGTGCATGCCTTGATCGCTGCAAAACCGAATCGTGGTCGTTTATGGGAGGAACCGCCGCTTGAGCCGCGTCGACCGGCAACGCGGCACACAGTTCGACTGCTGATGCTGTGATCGCGACTGGCCTGATAACAGTCACATCAGACGTGAGCATGCCGGCGACACCACCTATGAAACAGTCCTGGCTATTTCACCTCGCACTGTGCCGCGCGTACATCGCCCATCCTCGTCGCTGAATCGCGGGTACATCGACCGCTTCCTGTCGCCGCCGCAGCGCGATCGGCACACGCAACGATACGTGCGACACAGGTCGTCCTGTCCGTGACCGTCGGCCGGCATCCACGTTTTCTCCCATACGTGTATCCCCAATTCCGTTCTCACGTTGGCGCCACATTTTTCGCGGCGCGGTTATGATGCACAGGTCCCGAACGCGGCATGACAACCGATCGGGGCAGGGGCGGTATCTCGATGGTCTTTCAATCCGTGATAAACCAGATAAGAGAGTTCAGCGATGCAAATCCAGATCAGAAAACTCACGCTGGCTGCTACCGCAGCCGCGTTCCTGTTCGGCTCGGCAGTTCCTGCGTTTGCGCAGACCGACGCCAGCGCACCCGCGGCACAGGACGCGAAGGCAGCGAAGAGCCAGGCACGCAAGGCGGCCCGGGCCCAACGCAAGGCAGAGCACAAGGCAGCGCGTGCGAAGAACAACGCCGAGCTGAAGAAACTCGAAGACGCCGGTTACAAGCCCGCGGCCAATGATCCGAACTATCCGCAGAACCTGCAGAACGCGGAGAAGAAAGCCGCCGGCGCTAGTCAGTAAGCGCCGTCCGGCGGCAAGCCACGGTTCGATCCGCGGCTTGCCACGTGCGTCGCGGCTCCGCGGCGCACATCGAAAACAGCATTCCCGGCACCGACGAAGGCAAACGCGATCCAGGCGCTTGCGTTATTTGTTTCGCATTCCTGTATGTCTCGGCGCGCGCGCTCCGCACACCGACGCAGTCAGTTCCGCACGCCCGGCGCGGCCGTATTTCCCGCCACCTTCAACCAATCCTTGAATGCCCGCACCGCTTCGTCGTTCGCGCGTGCCGAGGCCACGTACGTGAAGTAGCGCCACGGCGGCAGTGCCGGTTCGCTGAACGGCTGTACCAGCCGACCTTCTGCGATGTCGTCCGCGACGAGCGCGATCGGTCCCATCGCGACGCCGAGCCCGTCGAGCGCGCCTTGCAGCGTCAGGTAGAAATGCTCGAGCGTGAGCGAGTGGCGCGGCACGAGATTCGGCTGTCCGGCTGCCGCAAGCCATTCAGGCCACATGCCGGGATAGGTGGCAGCGTGCAGCAGCGTGAAGCCGGCCAGGTCGGCAGGCGTATGCAACGGCCGGCCCTCCAGCAGCTTCGGCGCACACACCGGCAGCCGGACTTCGGACAGGAATTCCTCGGCAACGTAACCGTCGATGGCCTGCGGGCCGCCGCGAACGATCAGGTCGACCTTGTCGCGCAGTTTGTCGATCGGCTCGTTCGACGTCGACAGCCGCACCTCGATGGCCGGATGGGCGACCTGGAACGACGACAGCTTCGGCACCAGCCAGCGCAACGAAAACGTCGCGGGTGCGCTTACGCGCAACACGCGCTGCTGCGCGTGGCCGAAATGCTGCGCGGTGGCGAGCGCGATTCGGTCGAACGACGCGCCGACCTCGGCGAGATACGCGCGGCCCGAATCGGTCAGCTCGACCCGCCGGTTATGGCGTTCGAACAGCGGCCGCCCGAGCCAGGCTTCCAGCTGTTGCACGTGCCGGCTGATCGCGCCGTGGGTCACGCACAGTTCGTCCGCGGCCAGCGTGAAGCTGCCGAGGCGCGCGGCGGCTTCGAACGCACGCAGCGAATTCAGCGGAGGGAGTCGTCGGGCCATTGCATCGTTCGTGTGATATTTGCTCACACGATGGTTCAGGTTTAATCGTTTGATCGGGTACTCAAGCTCCGCCAATATGGCACACAAACGTCCGGCTCGGCCGAACGGTTGTCTGAATTTCTCACATGGAGTGCGGAGCATGCCGAACGTGGTGGTCGTGGGCGCCCAATGGGGCGACGAAGGTAAGGGGCGCGTCGTGGACTGGCTGGCGGCACAGGCCGATCTCGTTGCACGCTACAACGGTGGCCACAACGCGGGTCATACGCTGGTCGTGGGCGGCAAGACGTACAAGCTCGCGCTGCTGCCGAGCGGTGTCGTGCGCGGCAAGCGCGGCGTGATCGGCAACGGCGTGGCGCTCGATCCGGAAGCGCTGCTCGCGGAAATCGGGCGGATGGCCGAGCTCGGGCTGCCGGTGACGCCGGATAACCTGTCGATTGCCGAGAACGCAACGTTGGTGCTGCCGATCCACCGCGCGATCGACCAGGCTCAGGAGCGTCTGCGCCGCGAGCCGATCGGCACCACGCTGCGCGGGATCGGGCCGGCCTACGAGGACAAGGTCGGGCGTCGCGGGCTGCGGGTCGGCGATCTCGCGGAACCGGGCCAGCTCGCCGCCAAACTGGATGTGCTCGTCGACCATCACAACGCGTGGTTCCGCGGCCTGGGGCTCGACGAATATTCCCGCGACGCGATGCTGGCGACGCTGGTCGACCTTGCGCCGCGGATCCTGCCGTTCGTGCGCCCCGTCTGGGCCGATCTCAACGACGCGACCGACCGCGGTGAGCGCATCCTGTTCGAAGGGTCTCAAGCCGTGATGCTGGATATCGACTGGGGCACGTACCCGTTCGTGACGTCGTCCGGCACCGTTGCCTCGGCGGCGGCGGCCGGTACAGGGCTCGGTGCGTCGAAGCTCGGCCACGTGCTGGGCGTCACGAAGGCGTATGCGACGCGGGTGGGCGGCGGCCCGTTCCTCACCGAGCTGTCCGACGCGACCGGCGAAACGCTGCGTGCGCGCGGGCAGGAGTTCGGCGTGAATACCGGCCGGCCGCGCCGCTGCGGATGGCTCGACGCCGCGCAGTTGCGTCAGGCCGTCAGGATCTCGGGCATCGATTCGCTGGCGCTCACCAAGCTCGACGTGCTCGACGGTTTCGAGTCGATCGAGCTGTGCGTCGGCTACGAACTCGATGGCGTGCGGGTCGATCATCTGCCGGCGAGCCTCGATGCGCAGTCGCGCGCGAACCCCGTGTACGAGCGGTTCGACGGCTGGCGCGGCACCGTGAAGGGGGTACGTGAACGTGCGGCGCTGCCGCGCGCCGCGCAGGATTTCATTGCGCGCGTCGAAGCGGTCGCCGGCGCACCGGTATCGATGATCACGACCGGCGCGGAGCGCGACGACACGATCGTGTTGCGTAATCCGTTCGATGCGGCCGCCGGCGCCTGATACGTCGGACATGCCGTGAATCGCGCGGCGGCATCGGGGTTGCCGGGTAGTTTTTGCCGATCCGATGCCGGTCGTGTGCCGGTGCGACGGGGCGCGTATGCGCGCGGTCCATACACCGTGCGCACGGCGGCTCGGCGACACGATTCGGCGTCCGGATCACGCCGCATACGGCGAACTGGACACGTCTGCACTGCTGCTGTACTGTTCCGCACAATTCGCGCCAGACCGGCCTGCGCCGGCGCTGCCGGCACCATGGCCGTGCGGTGGCGCGACGTGATCTCAATCCCGGGGACAGGTCGATGGACACGTTACAGATGATGCGCATTTTCGTCCGGGTGGCGGAAGAGGGCAGCTTCACGAGCGCAGCCCAGCGCCTGGATATCACGACGGCTTACGCATCGCGGTCGGTCGCGCAGCTCGAAACGCACCTGCGCACGCGCCTGCTCAACCGCAGCACGCGCCGCATCGCGCTGACCGACGCCGGGCAGCGCTATCTCGACCGCTGCCAGCGCATCCTCGGTTATATCGACGAAGCGGAAGCCGAGGCGGCCGACGCACAGGCAAAGCCGTCGGGACGGCTGCACGTTCACGCGACGACGAGTTTTGGCCAGTCCTACGTGGTGCCCGCAGTCGTGCGCTACCGTGAGCGCTATCCGTCGGTTGCGGTCGAACTGACGCTGTCGCAGCATGTGCCAGACATCATCGACGAAGGCTACGACGTATCGCTGCAGTTGAGCACGACCGAGTTGCCCGATTCCGGGCTCGTGTCGCAGCGGCTCGGCGAAGTGGGCAGCGTGCTGTGCGCGTCACCCGCATACCTGAAGGCGCGCGGCACGCCGCACACGGTGAGCGACCTCGACGGGCATGCGTGCCTGCAGATCGTCACGCCGCTCTTTCCGCGCGACCGTTGGCATCTCGATGGCCCCAACGGACGCGAAACGTTCGAACTGCCATTGCCGGATTTCCAGGTGAACATCGCCGATGCGCTCGGCGCCGCGCTGCGTGCCGGACTCGGCATCGGTTCGCTGCCGATGTCGGCCGCCCTGCCCGGGCTCGCGAGCGGCGCGCTGGTGCGCGTGCTGCCCGACTACCGGTTGCAGAAGCTGACGGTCTATACGCTGTACGCGTCGCGTCAGTATCTCGACGCGAAGATCCGCACGTTCGTCGATTTCCTGCGCGAATGCGTGCCAGAGTTGCTGGCTGCCGACGAGGCTGCGCTGGCCGCTTCCTGCAAGTCCTGAAGTCGAACCTTCCGCATGTGAGTACGACGTTGTGCTTCGATCGCGCAAATAATACGCAGTCCTGTATTTGACGCGGATATCGGCCGCATCCCCACGACCGACCCGGGCAATGACGTCCGGGTGACCGGCGTGCCCTTATGAAAGCGCTTGCTTTCGATATCGAACATCGTTGGTTCGGTGCGTGGTGCCAACCCCCTAGAATCGGTTCGACCGGCTTCATCGCATGCGTGCGCGAAGCTGCATCCTCTTCATCGAACCCGATACGACATGGCAGACCAACACTCGACAACCCGCCGCCGGCTCCTGCATGCCGGCCTGGCGATCGCGGCGGGCGCCGCCGCGCATCCGGGCTTCGCGCTGGCGAGCACCGCCGGAGCGCGTACGTTGCGCATCGGCTATCAGAAAGGGCCGCTCAGCCTGTTGAAGGCACGCGGTACGCTGCAGAGCAAGCTTGCGACACTCGGCGTGACCGTCACGTGGACCGAGTTTCCGTCGGGGCCGCCGCAGCTCGAGGCACTGAACGCGGGATCGATCGACTTCGGCGATGTCGGTGAGGCACCGCCGATCTTCGCGCTCGCGGCCGGCGCGCCGCTCGTCTATTACGCGCAAACGCCGGCCGGCCCCGCGGCCGAGGCATTGATAGTTGCGAAGGATTCGCCGGTGAAGACCTTCGCGGACCTGCGTGGCAAGCGCATCGCGCTGGTGAAGGGATCGAACACGCACTTCCTGCTGGTCCGGCTGCTGCAGTCCGCGAAGCTCAATTACACCGACATTTCGCCAGTCTGGTTGTCGCCGTCCGACGCGCGGGCCGCGTTCGAGAACCGCTCGGTCGATGCATGGATCATCTGGGATCCGTTTCTCGCGGTGGTCCAGCAGGCGTTCGGCGCGCGCATCGTCGCGGACGGCACCGGGCTCGTCGAGAATCGCAGCTATTACTTTGCGTCGCGCACCTATGCGCAGCGTAATGCCGACGTGCTGGACGCGGCCGTGTCGGAGTTGACGACGGTCCAGCGATGGCTTGATGCGAACCGCGCGCAGGGTGCGGCCGAGTTCTCGAAGCTGTGGGGGATTCCGGAGCCTGCGGTGGCGCTCGCATTTCGCCGCGCGCGCTTCGGTGTCGAGCCCGTCACGCGTGACACGCTCGCGTATCAGCAGCGCATCGCCGATGTGTTCTACCAGACTGGCGTCCTGCCGAAGCGCGTCGACGTCAGTCTGGCCGCGCCACCTGCACTCGCGTGACCGCGCAGCCGGCCCGGAATGTCGGGCTCAGCGGCGGAACGGCAGCGCCACATCGTCCGGAATCGGGCACACGTACGGCCGGCCGCCACGCCGCTCGAGCAGTTCCGCCTTCGCCTGCGCAAGCGTGTCCGGCGCGCCGAACAGGTCGATCGCGGTCGCGGCCATCGTCTTCGCTGCCAGCAGCATCCCCTTGTGTGCAAGCGGTGTCTTGCCTTGCGCGACCCACTGCCACGAGTGCGGCGGCGTGCCGAATGCGTAGCAGCTCGTATGGCATTGCGCGGTCGGCGTGACCCAGCTCACGTCGCCGACGTCGGTCGATCCGCAGATCGGGCGGCCCTTGCCGGGCTCGTACGGATCGATCCCGTCGAACAACGCCTTCGGATCGCGCCACGCCTGGTTCAGCGAACGTGACGACGTTTCGATATCCTGAGCAGTGAGCGTCTGGCGCTGATACGCATCGGCGAGCGCTGCGTCGTCCGCGTCGAAGCCGGCGGTGCCGATCGACTGCAGATGCCGGTACATGACCTGGTTCAGCACGGCATTTTCCAGCAGGTTCGAGCAGGCTTTGTCGAACACGATCTCGAGCCGGCAATCGGTCATCATCGCCGCACCGCGCGCGACGTTCTTCACGCGCTCGAACAGCTCGGCCGCCTGATCGTTGCGGGCCGCGCGCACGAGGTACAGCACTTCCGCATTGGCCTGCACCACGTTCGGCGACAGGCCGCCCGTGCTTGTCACTGCGTAGTGCACGCGCGCTTCGGGCAGCATGTGTTCGCGCAGGTAGTTGACGCCGACGTTCATCAGCTCCACGGCATCCAGTGCACTGCGGCCGAGGTGCGGCGACGCGGCGGCGTGTGATGCCTTGCCCGTGAAGCGGAAGTACGCCTGGATGTTCGCGAGCGAACCGGCCGGAAAGATGCCCGTGTACACGTGCGGGTGCCACGACAGTGCGGCGTCGAGATCGTCGAACACGCCGGCACGTGCCATGAACGTCTTGCCGGATCCGCCTTCCTCGGCCGGGCAGCCGTAGAAGCGCACGGTGCCGGGCTGGCCCGTGCGTTCGAGATGCGACTTCACCGCTGCCGCGGCGAGATGCGCTGCGGTGCCAAGCAGATGGTGGCCGCAGCCGTGGCCGTTGCCGTTCGAGATCTCGCCCGACGGCTGGCAGGTGAATGCACCGGCTTCCTGGCTGAGTCCGGACAGCGCATCGTATTCACCGAGGATGCCGATCACGGGGCCGCCGTGACCGGCTTCGGCGATGAACGCGGTCGGAATGTCGGCCACGCCGCGCGTCACGCGAAAGCCGGCTTCTTCCAGCATCCGGATGTGCAGGTCGGTCGACGCGAATTCCTCGTAGCGCAACTCGGCGAGGTTCCAGATCCGGTCGGACAGCTCGGTGAATTGCGCACGCTGGCTGTCGATGAAATCGAGGGCGAGTGAAGTCATGAATTGCTCCTGTGAAGAGACTGGCGCGGTCAGAATTTCTGCCGGAGGCCAAGGGCGAAGACGGTGCTGCTCATGCCGGGCGCGAATATGGGCGCGGAGCCGAACGACAGCGCTGACTGTCCGGTGTTCCTGAAGCCGCCGAGCCGTATGTACACACCGGTGAGTTTCGAAAACTGGTAGTCGTAGCCGAGCAGCGCACCGAGCGCATGGCTCGCCTGGCCGGCGATCGTGCGATACGCGAGGTCGGCGCGGATCGCGTGCGGGCCGCGCTGCCAGATCGCGCCGAGCGAATAGACCTGCGCGACGAGCGTGCCGGGCGCGGTGGGGCGCATCAGCGTGTACGCGAACGACGCGAGCGTCGGGCCGAACGCATACGACGCGCTGGCCATCACCGAGTCGGTGCGCGCACCGTCCGGAGCGCCGCCCGGCGTTGACGACGTGGCGGCCCACATCGCGTTGTACGCACCGCTCAGCATTACCGGGCCACGCGCGAAATTGGCGACGGCACCTGCGTTGCTGGCGATCGGGCTCGCGCCTGCCGCGTTGCGGAACGCGTAGAGCACGGTGACGTCGAGCCCGCCGTAGGTCGGCGTCTTGTAGCTGATCGCGTTCTCGATGCGCCCGGGCAGCGAAGCGGCACCGCGCCCGAGATCGCTGCCGATCAGCGCGGTGCTGGCGAACGGCGACAACTGGCCGACGAGATAAAACGGATCGGCCGCTTCCGGCACGATCGCCGGATACTGCTTGCCGAGCTTGATCGTCCCCCAGTCCGCGGAGCCGATCGCCACGTTGGCTTCGCGGTTGTAGAACGATGCCGCGCTTTGCGGGCGGCCGGACATCAGGTCGAAGCCGCTTTCGAGGCGGAAGCTCGCGCGCAGGCCGCCGCCGAGATCCTCGCTGCCGATGAAGCCGAAGCGCGACGTCGATGCACCGCCGCTCATCAGGCCGACGCTCGTCTGGCTGCCGATGCGCGCGTATTGCAGGAAGCTGTCGAGCGCGCCGTAGATCTGTACGTTGGCGCGGGCCGGCGCGGCCCACATGCAGGTTGCCGCGCAGCACGCGGCCATCAGGGTTGAATTGCGCACGTTTGTCTCGTGATGTCGCGATCGTCGGCGCGCGAATCGCAGGCTTGCAGGGGCCCGCCCGCGCACGCGTCGACGTCGCGGATTCTGTTGTCTGATTGAGGGGGGCGCGGCCGGTGTCCGGCGTCGCCGTGAATGAAGCGGTGCGCCGCTCAGCGGCCGTCGTGATGCGAATCGGCCGGGCGTTCGCGGAAGCGCCACAGCGCGATCATGCTGACGGCGCCGCACGCGAGCACGTACCAAGCGGGCGACATCGGGTCGCCGGTGCGATGCAGCAGCCACGTGACGTTGAACTGCGCGAAGCCGCCGAAGATCGTCACGCCGAAGCTGTAGATCGTCGCGAGCGCGGTGGCGCGCACGCGCGGCGGGAACGCCTCCATGATCAGCAGCAGGAATGCGGAACTGCCTGCAGTGGCGAAGGCCATCACGACAGTGACGATCGCGACCATCAGCCCCGCCGACGGCGCGGCGATCAGCAGCCGGAAGGCGGGATACACGCACGCGAGCGACAGCAGCCACGTGACGGCGATCAGCGGCTTGCGGCGCGGCAGGCGATCGATGATCCACAGGCCCGACACGAGCGCGGCGACGATCATCGCCAGCCCCGACGCGCAGCCCGCCAGCAGCGACGTCGCCATCGGCAGGTGAAGCGTGCGTACCGCATAGGCCGGCATGTAGAACACGAAGATGTAGAGCGTCGACGTGCCGCCGATGATCATCAGCGTGCCGAGCACGACGCGGCCGAGGTAGCGCGTGAACACTTCGCGTACCGCGCTGCCGTCGGCGTCACGCATCGACACATGCGTTTCGTCGAGATGCCGGCGGATGTAGAAGCCGACCGGGCCGAGCAGCAGGCCGAGCAGGAACGGCACGCGCCAGCCCCAGCTTTCGAGCGCGTCCGCCGACAGCACGGCCGACAGCAGCGCACCGCTGAGCGCGCCGAGCAGCGCCGCGACGCCCTGGCTGATCATTTGCCAGCTCACCATGAATCCGCGGCCGGACAGCGGGCCCGATTCCATCAGGAACGTGGTCGACGCACCGATTTCACCGCCGGCCGACAGGCCCTGCAGCAGCCGGCCGATCACGACCAGTACCGGTGCGATGACGCCGATGCGTGCATAGGACGGCGTCAGCGCGATCAGCGCGGTGCCCGCGATCATCAGCTGGATCGTCAGCGTCAGCGCCGCGCGCCGGCCCGCGCGATCGGCGTAGTTGCCGATCAGCACGCCACCGAGCGGGCGCATCACGAAGCCGACGCCGAACGTCGCCATCGCGAGCAGCAACGGGCCGGCGCCCGAATCGACCGGAAAGAAGGTCTTGCCGATCAGCGCGGCGAAGTAGCTGAACACGGTGAAGTCGAACATCTCGAGCGCGTTGCCGGCCGAGGTGGCGATGATCGTCCGGGTCTGCGCCGAGCGGCGGCGCGGGGCCGGCGGCGCGTCGATGAGCGGCGTGGCGGCGTCTTGCATCGGGGTTGTCTCCATGGGTATCGGTATCGTGAGCGCCGCATGGATCGTCAGGCATCCTGCGAGAGCTGGCCGCATGTTAAAACCGGGCAAAACATCGCGATACGCGCAAATTTTTATCCTGATAACATTTGCTTATCCCCTGATGCCTTTCGTCTGCCTCGTTCCATTCGGGTCGTTGTCTTGCAGAAAAGATGTCCGCAGTCTCAATCAGTCGTCTTTGAAGAAGACGTGGCGTGTCGCAGGTCCCGGGCGAACTGCGCGGACGTCAGATAGTCGATATGAACCTGCTCGTCCCGCGCGACCGGCCTCATGATGTCGTCGGCAAAGCCATGTAGGAACTTGAGAAGCAGGGCAGGCGTGGGTGCAGAATCGGAGAACTGGCGAGGCAAGGGCGGGAGCTCCCGACGATCGGGAGTCCGTATCGAACGGGCCGAACGCCACCGTTATATCCATGCCGGAAGGCATGATGGTGGAACGCCTCGTCTGGGTGCGGAAGAATCACGTCGAATTCCGTGACCCCGTGGATCAGCATTGCGAAGGCAAGTGCGCCGTCGCGGATCACGACTGCGATGGCCGCCGTGGACTGTTGATTGCGTCACACATCTACCGGCGGGCACGGTCCAACCCGACGGCAAAGACGGACGTTGGTCACGGTCTGCTGCTGTCCTCCCCCATCGACAGGCTCTTCGACCAAGGCCTAATCTCGTTCGCCGACGATGGGATGATGCTTACGAGTAACGATCTGGCGCTACGGACGAAGCAGGTGGTCGCAGTCAAGCGGGTATGAAGATCGCGGACTCGAAAAAGATCACGAAGGGTATGAGGAAATATCAGGCCAAGTACCGCCGTCTTCAGGGTTTTCGGCGATGGCGGACTGAGGTCGGCCTCTTACCGGTCGAGCGTCCGGATACGACAGCGGCATATTCCCAATCTCGCCTTTTAAGACAGTCGCTCGCGCCGAAAGTGTGACGGCACGAGCATGCTGCGCGAGTAGTGCAGTACGACCGACGTTTCCAACCAATTCATAGGCTGCCAATCATTTGAACTGATCTGCGCCGCCTCCAATTCCATTGGAAATGAATGTGGCAAGCATTTTTGTCTTTGTCTCAACATCGGTTTCTTCAATTTTATTTTCAGAAAGCCGTCCAATTCGATGATCGAATGCGCCCATAACAAGCGCGCCAACCGCAAACAAGTAACTCCAGCACAGGTACTCTTCCGAGGCCTTTGGCAACGCTCGTCGCAGTGCCGAGATGTATGCTTTGGCAAGTGGGTCGTAATATTCTTCAACGATGCCGCGCGTTGCCTCCTGCGGATCAGATGCCTCTCGCGCAACGAGTTGCGCATACTCCCGGCCCTCTGGAGTTGCATAGCTCATAACGATCGGCGATACCCAGGCCATCGCGATTTTCAGCAAGATGTCGGGTTGATCGAAATCGGAGATTTGCTCAAGCTGAGCCAGACGCTCTTCAACCAGTCCCTTTCTGTATTCAAAAATTGATTTATACAGTCCAAGCTTCGTTTCGAAGTGGTAGACAATAAGCGGAAGACCTACTTCTGCTTCCTTTGCTATATCACGCATTGAAACTCCGTGATATCCCTCGCGAGCGAAAAGCCGCTCGGCCGCAAGAATCGCGCGTTCCCGCTTGTCTATTTCCGGCTTCTTGTCGGATTTGCCACGCCCACGTTGCGTATCGCGCGACGTCGTCTGAGTCATACGTATTTGTCCCATTATTGCTATCGGCTTCGATTGTACTGCAGCGTAGAAAACGAACGCTCAGTCAGGCGGTGGGCACACCCGCCACATAGGTATTAATCCTACGTGACACTAAAAACTAGACATACGTACAGTCAGCTCCGTGCTGATCATGGGACGATGAATTTCCCGACGCAGCATTCTTTTTGGCCGGTGCTTTCACGAGAAGCAAGGTCTTTGACTCGTGCCCGACATCCGGTGCGATCCGTACCCGGCTCGTGCCTTTCCATTCGTGACGGGTATCAAGCCAGCGCTCGAAAGCGCGCAAGGCGACCGTGGGAATTTCAAAGCCCCCGAGAAGCGTGGCGCGAAGACCTTCCCCCGCCCGTCTCCCAAGCTTCGGGTGACGGCCGCTGGCTTCAAGCAAACCATTGCGATAGTGGGCCGGGATTGACCAACAAAACAATCGACAGCCGCCCGGGCGCCATAGTCTGACTCAACGGACATATTGGAATAGGAGACAACATTATGATCAGGATTGCGAAATTTAAGAGAGCCGCATTCCTTCTTGGCAGCTGCATTTCTACTGCGGCGATAGCACAGCAGTCTTCGGTGCAGCTCTACGGGATTCTCGATGCTGTCGTCGGATCCTTCAAACCAAGTGGCGCAAGCGGTAGCAGTCTGGCGATGCTGAGTGGCGGTCAAACGACCTCCTTCTACGGCATCCGGGGCTCTGAAGATCTCGGCGGCGGTCTCCGCGCCAACTTTGCCGTAGAGGGCTACCTGCTCTTGAATTCCGGGCAGTCCGGTCGGTTCGCAGGGGACAACGCATATTCACGAAACACCTATGTCGGGCTGTCGGGTCAATGGGGTGAAATCCGAGCGGGGCGGCTAATCAATCCTCTTTTCTTCATCACTGCCCGAACGAATTCATTGGGTGGGTCCACGCGCTTTAGCCCGCTCATGGTCCAGACTTGGATAGCCGACTTCGGGCGAGCAGTGGCCGGTGATACCAGTTGGGACAGCGCTGTTTCCTATGAGTCGCCCGCCATAGCCGGCACGAAGGTCACGGTGCAATACGGCATCCCCGGGAGTGGCGCGCACGATATCTCCGCGGCCGTTGTCTACGATCAGGGGCCGCTTTATGCGTCCGCCGTTGCGCAGCGGACGGGGTATGGGCCCGGCTTCACCCCGGTGACCTCGCATCAGAACGTCTACTTTGTCGGTGTCACCTACAAGTTCCAATACCTGTCGCTGTCTGCGTCGTTCGACCGCACGCTGACTTATCCCTCGGGGCGCTCAACCAAAACATGGCAAACCGGTTTCTCAATTCCAATTGGCGTCTCGAGCATCGGTGCCTCCTGGGCTCGTACGGACTTGTCCGCGGCGACGACGCATCAGCACCGCGACACCGCTGGCCTGACTTACAACTATCCACTTTCCAAGCGCACCGACACCTATCTGAGCTACCTGTACGACAAGCTCAGCACCGCAGGCACCGGCAACACCTTCGGAGTCGGGCTTCGTCACCGCTTCTGACAGGCGCGCTGATGTCGAGTGGTTGCACTCGATATATTTCGCATTACTGATTTTAAGCGTTGCTGTCGAATGTGAAGCGTGGACCTTCCTGCGCCTGGATGTCCGATGCGGGCGCGGATTGTACGTGAGCGAACCGGGCTGCAACGCCGATGCCGCACAACGATGTCTTGGGCAGACACACGGGCAGGTCATTGTCGCGGGCGTTCGAAAGCAGCGATTTTGCCGTGCCTGACATCGGATCACACGTCCTTGTCGCAACGGGGCTCATCTGACGTCGTGCGGGCATGACCATTTATCAAAGAGAGGGGGGCCTAGAGAGCGGCAGCATCTCGTGGTTTCCCCTAGGAAAATTACCGACTGACTGGACGTATAGTTCGTGGCGTAAACAAAACTGTACGACTGTACAGTCAACGCCGTAAGGCGGCGGCTCCAGGAGACAACCACCATGCTTCACTCCGCACCCAACCTGAAATGGCGCGTGCTGATCGGATACTTTTTGAGCTACATGTTCGACGCCGTGGACATCATCATCCTGGCGATTGCGATGCCGGCAATCAGGGCATCGCTACAGATCGGCCCGGCACAAGCTGGGATGCTGGTCACTGCAACCTTGCTCGGTGTCGGCATTAGCGGCCTGGTCATGGGCCCCGTGGCCGACCGGTGGGGGCGCCGCAGCGTGCTGTTGCTGTCGCTCGGGAGCTTCGGCTTGCTCACGATGGCGATTGCCGCAGCGACAGATTGGCGCGAAGTGCTCGTACTGCGCTTTCTCTCAGGATTGGGTCTGGGCAGCGTCTGGAGCCTTGCCGCATCGCACGTGAACGAGACATGGCCGACGGACCAACGCGCGCGAGCCACATCCTTTGTGCTGAGTTCGTTTTCCATCGGCGCAGTCGTCGCCTCGGCCGCGGCTGCCTATGTCATCCCGACCCACGGCTGGCGCGTGCTGTTCTTCGTCTGCGGTGCAGCAGTCTCGATCGCCATGGCCTACGTTTGGTTGCGAGTGCCCGAGTCCGAAGCGTGGAAGGCGAAGCAGCAGCACAAGGGTAGCGGCCCGAACCACCCTGGCAACGGCAGTGGCGTGGCGTCACTGTTCGCCCCGGGCCTTCTGCGGGTGACGTTACTGGGAACGTTGACGTCGGCGCTCGCGCTTGCCGCGTACTGGGGCGCCAGCACGTGGCTGCCGACTTTCCTGGTGAAGGAGCGCGGACTGGAAATGGGCACGATGGCGCGTTTCCTGGCCCTGCTCAACGTCGGCATGTTCATTGGCTACAACGTTTTCGGCTACATCGCGGACCGCATCGGCAAGAAAAAGGCCTTGCTAGTTTCTCTGATCTGCACCGGCCTGCTGCTGCCCTTCTATGTCCAGGCCACCGACCGGACGGTCCTGCTGTTGCTGGGCCCGGTGTTCGCCTTCTTCATGGCCTTCGCGGGGCTGATGGGCTCGTATTTCGCGGAACTGTTTCCGACCCAGGTACGCGCTACAGGCACGGGATTCTGCTTCAACGTGGGACGCGGCTTTTCTGCATTCGCGCCTCTGCTGTTGGGCTCGATGTCCAGCGCCTTCGGCTTTGGCCCGAGCATTGCCGTGTGCGGTGGCGTGTTCGTGGTGGCTGCCGTGGCCGTCCTGATGCTGCCGACCGGAGAAGCGCTTTCCGCGGAAGAAGCCGTCACCGCGCATTGAATCCTGCCGAATCTACTTGTACTTCAAGAACAGGGATCTTTATGACACGTCGATTCGTTGATCTGTCCATCTACCTGGAAAATGACATCGTCTCCGATCCGCCGGCCTTCAGGCCCGAGATTCAGTACTTCACCCATGAGCACACGGTCGACCAGATCGAACCGTTCTTTCCGGGCTTGAAGAAGGAGGACCTGCCCGACGGCGAGGGCTGGGCCGTGGAGAAGGTCACGCTTTCCACCCACAACGGCACGCACCTGGACGCACCCTTTCACTTCCACAGCACGATGGACAAGGCGCTGGGCGAGAAGAAACGCGCGTGGACCATCGACGAAGTGCCGCTGGAGTGGTGCTTCCAGCCCGGCGTGAAGCTGGACTTTTGCCACTTCGCCGATGGCTACGTGGTCAACGCCGCCGACGTCGATGCGGAACTCAAGCGCATCGGCCACACGTTGCAGCCGCTGGAGATCGTGGTCGTCAACACTCGTGCCGGCAGTCGCTATGGCAACAACGACTACGTGTCGGCCGGCTGCGGCATGGGCTACGACGCCACCATGTATTTGCTCGAGCGCGGCGTACGCCTGACCGGCACCGACGCGTGGAGTTGGGACGCGCCCTTCGTCCATACCGCCGAAAAATATGCCGAGAGCCGCGACGCCGGATTGATCTGGGAGGGCCACAAGGCGGGCCGCGACATCGGCTACTGCCACCTGGAGAAGTTGCACAACCTGGAGGCGCTGCCACCGGACGGCTTCTTCATCAGTTGCTTCCCACACAAGATCCGTAACGCCTCGGCCGGTTGGACGCGCGCAGTCGCAATCTTCGACGACAGGCTGACCGCAGCCGCCTGATCCATTCACCTTCCCTCCACCACACGACGAGGAACACTCATGAGCAAGACCATCATCAGTTGCGCGATCACCGGCTCCGTGCACACGCCCACGATGTCGCCGTACCTGCCCTGCACGCCGGACCAGATCACCGAGCACAGCATCGCCGCCGCGCAGGCGGGCGCAGCCATCATTCACCTGCACGCGCGCAACCCCGTCGACGGCAGCCCTTCATCGTCGGCCGACGTATACATGCAGTTCCTGCCGCGCATCGCCGAGCAGACGGATGCCGTGCTCAACATCACCACGGGCGGCAGCGTGACGATGACGCTCGAGCAGCGACTCGAAGGCGCACTGCGCGCCTCGTCGGAGATGGCTTCGCTGAACATGGGGTCGATCAACTTCGCGATGTTCCGCATGGCCGAAAAAAGCCGCGAGTGGAAGCATGACTGGGAGGTGCCCTATCTGAAGAATACGGAGGACGGGATCTTCCGCAACACCTTTCGTGACATCCGCTACATCCTGGAAACGCTGGGTAAGACGCATGGCACCAGGTTCGAGTTCGAGTGCTACGACATTGGCCACCTGTATAACCTGGCCTATTTCGTCGAGATTGGCCTGGTCAAGCCGCCATTCCTCATCCAGTCTGTGTTCGGCGTGATGGGCGGCATCGGTGCCGACCCGGAAAACGTGCTGCTGATGAAGCAGACGGCCGATCGCCTTTTCGGCAAAGACTACGTCTGGTCGCTGTTCGCCGCAGGCCGCCAGCAAATGCCGTTCGTGACGATGGGCGCGGTCATGGGCGCCAACGTGCGCGTCGGCCTGGAGGACAACCTGTTCATGGGACGAGGCCGGCTCGCCACGTCGAACGCCGAGCAGGTAGCGAAGATCAGCCGCATCCTGACCGAACTGGGGCTGGAAATTGCCACGCCGGACGAGGCGCGTGCGATGTTGGGCCTGAAAGGGCGGGACAAGGTCAATTTTTGAGAGGCAGCAGTGAACGAATTTTTCCCGACTGACCCTGTTTGGAATCCGTCCGTCAGCTTCGTGTCGGGACGGAGTGCCAATCGAAGTGAAATCGATGGAATCGGTCGCGAGTTCGTCGTAGCGGCTCGGATCGGCGACGGCCATGCATCACATGAATCTGTTTCCGCTTGGCGCGGTTCCGGTGAATGGAAATTCACCCCGAAAACAGAGAGCGGTACCGAGCAGCATGCACACGGAGAACGAACATGAGCCGCGCCGCGAATCCCCTTTCCGGCTGGACGCTGGATCGCGCTGACATCCGGCAGGTTGGCCGGGATTTGCGCCGACCGGAATGCGTTCTCGCCGAGAGCGACGGCACGTTATGGAGCGCCGATGCGCGCGGCGGCGTGATGCGCATTGGCGCCGATGGCGGGCAGACACTCGTCACGGAGCAGCATGGTGCGCGTTTCGATTTCAGTGCTGGCGAGCAATCCAGCCTTCTCGGAGGTACGCTGCCGAACGGTCTCGCATTCGCACACAACGGCGATTTGCTCATCGCGAACTTCGGCACTGATGCGCTCGAGACAATGACGCGCGATGGCCACACACGCATTCTGCGGAATTCGATCGACGGCATGCCGCTCGGGAAGGTGAACTTCGTGCTACGCGATTCGAAGAATCGCGTCTGGCTGACCGTCTCTACCCGCATCAATCCGTGGACCGACGCCATCCGTACTGACCTTGCCGACGGCTACATCGCATTGCTGGATGAAAAGGGGCTGCGCGTCGTTGCGGACGGTTTCGCGTTCACCAACGAGATTCGTTTCAATGCAAGCGAGACGTATCTGTACGTCGCGGAAACAACGGCCAATCGCGTGAGTCGATTGCGCGTCGCCGACGACGGCTCACTGAGCGGACGCGAAGTCTTCGGGCCACGCGATCTCGGGCGTGGCCTGATCGACGGCATCGCGTTTGACGCGCACGGCAACCTGTGGGGCGCAATGGTATTCGCGGATCGACTGATCGCGATCACGCCCGAAGGCGAGTTGATGACACTGTTCGACGATTGCAACGTGCCGGCGATCGAACGCTTCGAGTCCGAATTCCACTCCGGCCGCGCCGTGAGTTATGACACGCTCTCCGCGTGCGGCGGCACTGTCGCGCCCTGGATGGCCAGCGTGACGTTCGGCGGTCCGGATCTGAAGACTGTATATATCGGCAGCCTGAAGGGTACGACGATTCCGAGTTTCAGGTCGCCGGTCGCGGGTCTGCCGATGATTCACTGGCGCCAAGCCGTGTGTAATCGATGATCGTATCGTCGTGCGAAAAATGGAAATGCCCGCTCATCGAACGGGCATTTGAAGAGGTGGGGCAGGGAGCTTGCCGTGGACGACGTCCAGCAAGATCCGCTCCCTGTTTTCTGTCGCCGGCCATAGATCGGCTTTGACTTGAGAATGACCGCTGCGTTGCAGGCTCGCAACGTGGACTTCGCGCTTTACCCTCCTGCACCAGCGTTGAGCGAACCCACGTAGCGAAGCAGGTCCATTGCGATGCCAATAGAACGCGCTATTTACGTCTCCGGAAATGTCGGTCGCCGCCCGGATGATCCGGATTGCGTCTCCAAGGTAATTTTGCGCACTTTCGGAGCCAGGCAAGCAAGCGTTTGCATATCGATATGCAGGGCGGCAGCGAAGCGTCGCGCAGGGAGGGTGGGCGTGGCGCTTTCCGGCTCCCTCAGAGGTGCCATGAACTGGTCGAAACCGCGACGCGGCGTTGAACCGCGGGCCTGCTCGGGTTCCATGGTAGATTAGCCCGCGCACACGATTTGCACATTGATGGCACAAGCGTCGTGGATGCCGCTGGACGCTGAAACGCATTTCAACGGCACCGCTTGTCGCCAAATTTCGTGGAGACACGCAGGCAGGGCTTGCGACATTCCCAAAGACAACTTTTCCGGGGATATCCGTAACCAAGGACATCTTCTCCGAGGCGAAAGGCAGGCAGTCTTCTCGGAAAGATGTCCAAGTCCTTGATCTGGCTAGCGGGTGAAAGCCCCCTTTTGTGATAGCCCGCATTCGTCGCATGAAACTTCACCAGCTCCGCGCGCTCGTGGCCGTTGCCCGCTCGGGCAGCATCCATGAAGCCGCGCGTACCCTGCACCTCACGCAACCGGCCGTCACGCGCTCGCTGCGCGATCTCGAGGACGAACTCGGGCTGATGCTGGTCGCACGCAGTTCGTCGGGCGTGACGCTGACCGATGCGGGGCGCGCGATGTTGCAGCGGGCCGAACTGGTCGTCAATGAGGTTGCGCGCACCGAGGAGGAAATGGCGCAGTTGCGCGAGAACCGGCAGGGCCGGCTCGCCATCGGGATGACACCGCTGGCGGGCATCACGGTGCTGCCGGCTGCGTACAACCGCTTTCGCCGCGCGATGCCCGACGTCCAGCTCGAATTCGTCGAGGGCAGCCCGTCGCAACTGGTCGAGCAGTTGAAGAACGGCGCGCTCGATTTCGCGCTCGGTGCGGGTGCGGATGCGCAGGACTTCACGTCCGTGCGCTGCGAGCATCTCGACACCTTTCCGATGTGGTTCGCGGTGAGCCGCAAGGGCAAGCTGGCCGGCGCGACTTCGCTGGCCGATCTGCAGGATGCGGAATGGCTGCATACGGGGCCATCCGCCGAATTCCGCGCGTTTCTCGCGGAGCTGTTCGCGCAGGCCGGCCTGCCGGTGCCGCGCCGCGTGACGCGCTGCGCATCGCAGACGCTGTTCTACGCACTGGCCGTCAACAGCGACGTGGTGACGGCGTGGACGCAGCTCGCACTGCGCAGCGAAGATGCGTCCGATACGCTGAAGACGCTCGATCTCGTCGGGCAGCCGCCCGCGCGCAACCTCTATCTGTTGTTCCGCGACAGCGCGGTGCTCACGTCGTCGGCCGAGTACTTCGTCCGCTGCATCGATGAAGCCGTGCAGGCCGAGCGTGCGAATGCCGGCGGGAAGAAACGCGGTACGCGCTCGCGTGCGTCGCACGCGTGAGGTGCCGGCCTACGGTGCGACGCGCGATAACGGCACCGCTTCGTCGCGCAGCTTCAGCACATCGCGGCCCGGCGCATCGCCGAACAGGCGCGCGTATTCGCGGCTGAACTGCGACGCGCTCACATAGCCGACACTGCGGCACGCCTGCCGCGCATCCATCGCCGACAGGCACATCAGGCGGCGTGCCTCCTGCAGCCGCAACACCTTCTGGCATTGCAACGGGCTCATCGACGTGACCGCACGGAAGTGGTAATGGAAGGTCGACGGGCTCATGTCCACCTGCCGCGCAAGCGATTCGACCGTCATCGGGTCGAGGTAGTGGTCGCGTATCCAGGCGACGGCGCGCGAGATGCGCTGCGTCGTCGAATCGGCCTGGCCGACCTGCGCGACGCGTGCGCCCGACGGGCCCCGCAGCAGCCGGATGAGGATTTCGTCGACGATCAGCGGCGCGAGCAGGTCGATGTCGTCGGGGTGCGCGATCAATTGCATCAGGCGCACGACGGCGTCGACGATTTCAGGCGGCGTATCGTGCGTGTCGAGCGCGCTGTAGTCGGCGGCTTTCGGCAGCCCGTGCGGAAACACGCGCGGCGTGAGTGCCGCGATGCGGTCCGGGGCGAGATCGAGTTGCACGTAAAGGAACGGCTCGGCCGGGTTCGCGCGTATCACGCGGCCGGTGACGGGCAGGTCCGCTGTCGCGACCATCATCCGCGATTCGTCGGTCACGTAGGTTTCATCGCCGACCCGCGTCGATTTCGCACCTTGCCCGACGATGCTCAGGCACGCGTGGTGCACGCCATGGTTCCAGGGCGGCGGTGACGCGGACGCCCGTCCGATGCGCATGCCACGTACCGGAAGCTCGAACGTGCCGTCGTGCGGTGCATAAGCGGCGATCAGCGCGGCGAGCCGGGCCGTGGGCAACAGGGCCGGCAACCGAGGGTCGTGATCGGGCGTGATGCGCTGTAGCGGCGGCGTTCGGGCGTCGATTTCCATGGTGCGTGAGCGGATGGCGGAGTGGTCAGTGCAAGGTGCGCGGCTGCGATTCCGGGTTGGTGTCCCGGCAGGGGTGCCGGCACGGCGGTCACATCGTACGGCGAGTCGCCTGCACGTGATTGCCTAAACCTGTGGGAAATTAGCCCGATCATCCGGATCTGCATGGCCGGTGGCCGCATCGCTCGCCGCTGCGCGGTGTGCAGCGCACAAATTCGGAAATTAAGGCAAAACAATCGCAGGATCGGGCAAGCCATTTTCCGGCCGTTTTCATACCATTGCACCTGCTGAAACAAACGTGATCCAGTGCACTCCGGCGATACGGGTATGACCGTCGCATGGCCGGGGGATACCGCCGGCATTGCCGCAGCGAACCACTGGAAAAGACTCAGGACTGCTATTCGAATAGTCATGCATCGGGCCAGCCGAGGCCGGCTTGCGTCCGTTGCATGCCGGCTCGCGTCTGGCGCGAGCGTGCCGACCGACCCGGCGTGGCTGGCGTCGGTGCAGCCGCATTGGCCGGGCCGTTGCATGTCGGTCGCGATGCGGCGACGGAGGTGCGCGTCAACGCAGTCGACCGCGCAGGGGAATCCGGACAAATGGACCAACTTCAATCGATTCGGGCATTCGTGACGGTGGCAAGGGAAGGCGGCTTTCGCCGGGCGGCGACCCGGCTGCGCGTGTCGACGGCGATGGCGAGCCGGCTGGTCGATGCGCTCGAGACGCGCCTTGGCGCACGCCTGCTTCAACGCAGCACCTGCCACCAGTCGCTGACGGAAATCGGCGAGCTGTACCTCGCGCGCGTCGAGCGGATTCTCGGTGCGATCGACGAGATCGACGGTCGCGTCGTCGCGATGGGCAGCAAGCCGGAAGGCGCGTTGCGCATTGCTGCGCCGGTCGCGTTCGGGCTCAGCCAGTTGAGCGCGTTGCTCGATCGTTTCGTCAACCGGTTTCCGGACGTGCGGCCGACCGTCACGCTGACCGATGCCCATGTCGACCTGACATCCGAAGACATCGATGTCGCGTTTCTGACCGACGGCATGCCGGTGACAGGTGCGCATGCGCTGCACACGCTGGCCGCCTACGAATCCGTGCGCGTCGCGGCGCCGACTTATGTCGACGCGCATGGCGGCGCGGCTGCGTCGGGCGACTGGCCGGACATCACGGCCGTGCGGCTCGATCTGCCGGCGACCGGCGATGACGATGCGGTTGCGTTTCGACCCGACACGGCGCCCGGCGGCAGTTTGGGTGTCGGCCATCTCGAGATGGCACGGCGGCTGGCTGTGGCCGGCATGGGCGCTGCGGTGCTGCCCGCGTATCTCGTCGACGCCGATCTGGTGGCCGGCACGCTGGTGCGCGTCGCGCCGATTCGTCCGCTCGCGCCCGTCACGCTGAAGCTCGCGCATGCGCGCACCGCGCATCTGCCGGCCGCTGCACGGGCATTCATCGAATTCGCCGGCGCCGCGTTCCAGCCGGCGAGCTAGCGGCCCGGTTGATAGCCGCGGCAATGCCCGCCCGCCAGGGCAGCGGGCTCATGGTTTTTTCCACGGAAGCAGTTCGACGAACGAACGCTCCGCAGGGCGCAACGCACGCCCGAAATACGTGACCTCATTCGCGGCAAACAGGAAGCGACAGCATTCCGGCCGCGCGTGCAGGTCACGAGGAGATCTGGTGATTCCCATTGAAGGTCGTCTATTTGCGAGAGGTCGCTCCATGCGCGTCGAACGGGTTCCATACCGCTTAATCACTGCTGCAACGGCTGCCGTTTTCCTGGCCGCGTGCGGAAAAAAAGAATCGGCACCGCCGCCGCAAACGCCGGAAGTCGGCATCGTCACCGTCCAGCCGCAGGCCGTGCCGGCGGTAACCGAACTGCCGGGCCGCACCAGCGCGTTTCTGGTCGCGCAGGTGCGCGCGCGGGTCGACGGCATCGTGCTGCGTCGTGAATTCACCGAAGGCACCGACGTCAAGGCCGGCCAGCGTCTGTACAAGATCGACCCGGCACCGTACGTCGCCGCGCTGAACAGCGCGAAAGCGACGCTCGCGCGGGCACAGGCGAACCTCGTCACGCAGAACGCGCTGGTCGCACGCTACAAGGTGCTGGTGGCGGCGAACGCGGTCAGCAAGCAGGACTACGACAACGCGGTGGCCACGCAAGGCCAGGCCGCGGCGGACGTCGCGGCCGGCAAGGCGGCGGTCGATACCGCGCAGATCAACCTCGGCTATACCGATGTCGTCTCGCCGGTTTCAGGCCGAGTCGGCATCTCGCAGGTGACGCCGGGCGCGTATGTGCAGGCGAGCCAGGCGACGCTGATGTCGACGGTGCAGCAGCTCGATCCGGTGTACGTCGACCTCACGCAGTCGAGCCTCGACGGGCTGAAGCTGCGCCAGGACGTGCAGAGCGGCAAGCTGAAGACGAGCGGCCCGGGCGCCGCGAAGGTGTCGCTGATCCTGGAGGACGGCAAGACCTATTCGGAAGCCGGCAAGCTGCAGTTCTCGGACGTGACGGTCGACCAGACCACCGGCTCGGTGACGATTCGCGCGATCTTCCGGAATCCGGGCCGCGTGCTGCTGCCGGGCATGTTCGTGCGCGCGCGGATCGAGGAAGGCGTGAACGAGAACGCGTTCCTGGTGCCGCAGATCGGCGTCACGCATGACCAGAAGGGCCAGGCGATCGCACTGGTCGTGAACGCGGCCAACAAGGTCGAGACACGTCCGTTGACGACGGCCGGCACGTACGGCCAGGACTGGATCGTCGAAGGCGGTCTTCAAGCGGGCGATCACGTGATCGTGCAGGGCGTCGACAAGGTGCGCCCGGGTGCGACCGTGAAGACCGTCGCGGCCCAGCTCGCACCGGCGCCGGACGCTGCGTCCGGCACACCGGCAAGCGCCGCGAATGCGTCCGGCGCCGCGCCGGCTAGCACCGTCGCCCATGCTGCCGTGCGTTCGACCGCTGCGTCGTCCGCGCAATAACAAGGAGTCCGTTTCATGGCCAAGTTCTTTATCGATCGCCCGATCTTTGCGTGGGTGATCGCGATCGTGCTGATGCTGGCCGGCGTCGCATCGATCTTCAAGATGCCGATCGCGCAGTATCCGACGATCGCACCGCCGACGATCCAGATCCAGGCGAACTATCCGGGCGCTTCCGCGAAAACGGTGGAAGACACGGTGACGCAGGTGATCGAGCAGCAGATGAGCGGTCTCGACAACTTCCTGTACATGTCGTCGACGAGCGATGACTCGGGTAACGCGACGATCACGCTGACCTTCTCGCCGGGCACGAATCCGGACGTCGCGCAGGTGCAGGTGCAGAACAAGCTGTCGCTCGCGACGCCGAACCTGCCGCAGGTCGTGCAGCAGCTCGGCATGCAGGTCACGAAGTCGAGCAGCAACTGGCTGATGTGGTTCGCGTTCAACTCCGACGACGGCAGCATGTCGAAGGAGGACCTGACGAACTACGTGGCGTCGCACGTGCTCGATCCGCTCAGCCGCGTGAACGGCGTCGGCCAGACGCTGCTGCTCGGTTCGCAGTTCTCGATGCGCATCTGGCTCGACCCGGTCAAGCTGACCAACTACAGCCTCACGCCGACCGACGTGTCGGCCGCGATCACGCAGCAGAACGTGCAGATCGCGGGCGGCCAGATCGGCGGCACGCCGGCGAAGCCGGGCACGATGCTGCAGGCGACGATCACCGAATCGACGCTGCTGCGCACGCCCGAGCAATTCGGCAACATCCTGCTGAAGGTCAACCAGGACGGTTCACAGGTGCGCCTGAAGGACGTCGGCCGCGCGGCGCTGGGTTCGGAGAACTACACGTTCGACACGAAGTACATGGGGCAGCCGACGGCCGGCCTCGGTATCCAGCTCGCGACCGGCGCGAACGCGCTGGCGACCGCCACCGCGCTGCGGGCCAAGGTCCAGGAGCTGTCGAAGTACTTTCCGCACGGTCTCGTCGTGCACTACCCGTACGACACGACGCCGTTCGTGCGCCTGTCGATCGAGGAAGTGGTCAAGACGCTGCTCGAAGGTATCGTGCTCGTGTTCCTCGTGATGTACCTGTTCCTGCAGAACCTGCGGGCGACGATCATCCCGACGATCGCGGTGCCGGTCGTGCTGCTCGGCACGTTCGCGATCATGGGCGTCGCCGGTTTCTCGATCAACACGCTGTCGATGTTCGGCCTCGTGCTCGCGATCGGCCTGCTGGTGGACGATGCGATCGTGGTGGTGGAGAACGTCGAGCGCGTGATGGCGGAGGAGGGCTTGTCGCCGAAGGAGGCGACCCGCAAGGCGATGGGCCAGATCACCGGCGCACTCGTCGGTGTGGCGCTCGTACTGTCGGCGGTGTTCGTGCCGGTGGCATTCTCCGGCGGGTCGGTCGGCGCGATCTATCGTCAGTTCTCGCTGACGATCGTGTCGGCGATGGTGCTGTCGGTGCTCGTCGCGTTGATTCTGACGCCGGCCCTGTGTGCGACGATCCTCAAGCCGATCCCGCAAGGGCATCACGAAGAGAAGAAGGGCTTCTTCGGCTGGTTCAACCGGACGTTCGACCGCAGTCGCGATCGCTACACGAGCGGCGTGCACCACGTGATCCGGCGCTCGGGCCGCTGGCTCGTGATCTACCTGGCCGTGTTCATCGCGGTCGGCGTGATGTTCGTGCGCCTGCCGAAATCGTTCCTGCCGGATGAAGACCAGGGCTACATGTTCATGATCGTGCAGACGCCGTCCGGCTCCACGCAGGAAACGACCGGCAAGACGCTAGACAACATCAACACGTACCTGACCACCACCGAGAAGGATGTGGTCGACTCGGTGTTCACCGTTAACGGCTTCAGCTTTGCGGGCCGCGGCCAGAACGCCGGTCTCGTGTTCGTGAAGCTGAAACCGTACGAGCATCGCCAGCGTTCGGACCAGAAGGTGCAGGCGCTGATCGGCCGGACGTTCGCGCACTACGCGCAGTACAAGGACGCGATGGTGATCCCGTTCAACCCGCCGTCGATTCCCGAGCTCGGCACCGCTGCCGGCTTCGACTTCGAGCTGACGGACAACGCCGGTCTCGGCCACGAAGCGCTGATGGCCGCGCGCGGGCAGCTGCTCGGGATGGCCGCGAAGGATCCCGCGCTGGCACTCGTGCGCCCGAACGGCCTGAACGATACGCCGCAGTACAAGGTCGACATCGACCGCGAGAAGGCGAATGCGCTCGGCGTGACGGCCGCTGCGATCGACCAGACGTTCTCGATCGCGTGGGCGTCGCAGTACGTGAACAACTTCCTGGATACGGATGGCCGGATCAAGAAGGTGTATGTGCAGTCGGATGCGCCGTTCCGGATGACGCCGGAAGACATGAACATCTGGTACGTGCGCAACAGCACGGGCGGCATGGTGCCGTTCAGCGCGTTCGCGACCGGCCACTGGAGCTACGGTTCGCCGAAGCTCGAACGCTACAACGGCGTGTCGTCGATCGAGATCCAGGGGCAGGCCGCGCAAGGCAAGTCGACCGGGCAGGCGATGGCGGCGATGGAAGCGCTCGCGAGCAAGCTGCCGGAAGGGATCGGCTATTCGTGGACGGGCCTGTCGTTCCAGGAAATCCAGTCCGGCTCGCAGGCGCCGATCCTGTACGCGATCTCGATCCTCGTCGTGTTCCTGTGTCTCGCGGCGCTGTATGAAAGCTGGTCGATCCCGTTCTCGGTGATCATGGTGGTGCCGCTCGGCGTGGTCGGCGCGCTGCTCGCGACGATGCTGCGCGGTCTCGAGAACGACGTGTTCTTCCAGGTCGGCCTGCTGACGACCGTGGGCCTGTCCGCGAAGAACGCGATCCTGATCGTCGAGTTCGCGCGCGAGTTGCAGGCTGGCGGAAACATGGGGCCGGTGCGCGCGGCGATCGAGGCGGCGCGCCTGCGGCTGCGTCCGATCCTGATGACGTCGCTCGCGTTCATGCTCGGCGTGCTGCCGCTCGCGATCAGCAACGGCGCGGGCTCGGCGAGCCAGCACGCAATCGGTACGGGCGTGATCGGCGGGATGATCACGGCGACGTTCCTCGCGATCTTCATGATCCCCATGTTCTTCGTGCGGGTTCGCGCGATCTTCAGCGGCGAGACGGAAAACGTCGACGACGCATGGCGTCTCGTGCAGGGCGACCTGCAGCGCGGTCACGACGACGCACACGATTCGAAGGGGCAGTAACGATGCAAAAACACGCTTTGACTACGACCGCGGCTGCCCTGGCTGCCGCGTTGTTCGCCACGGGCTGCACGATGGCGCCGCATTACAAGCGGCCCGACGCACCCGTCGCGCAGGCGTACCCGGCCGGCGGCGTCTACGCGACGCAGCCGGGTGCGGCCGGCGCGCGCAGCGCGAACGGGCAAGCTGCGACCGCCATCGGCTGGCGCGAGTTCTTCGTCGATCCGCGCCTGCAGCGGCTGAT
>NZ_JAAGPC010000064.1:0-44889 GCF_017104595.1 Burkholderia sp. Tr-20390
CCGTCGATCAGCGACGCGTGGTTCAGCGCGTCGGAGAAGATCGTTGCGCCTTTGCCGGTGAGCGCCGTCATCGCGGCGAGGTTCGCCATGTAGCCGGTGCTGAAGTACAGCGCGCGCGGCGCGTCGGCGTGACGCGCGGGCCGTGCCGGTCGAACAGCGCGTAGCCAAGATCGGCTTCGAGCTCCTGGATCTGCCGCGTGACAGCCGGCTGCGAGCGGCCGAGCAGTTCGCCCGCGCCGGTCACGCTGCCGGCCGACATGACCGCGGAAAAGGCTTCGAGTTGATGCAGCTCCATGACACCTTCCGATGATGCGATTTGCGCATTGTAGAAGTGTGAGCATGCGTGATTAATATAATGATTTTTGCTATCGACAGCGCGAAAACTGCGAAGGGCCCGATCGTTGCGAAGGCCGGTGGTGCGTGCCCGAGCGTGGGTTGCGATCGGCGCCGTGAACGAAACGCCAATCGAATCAACGTGATGCGTTGCATGCGGATACATCGCGCGAGGCGGGGAGTGCGGATGGCCGCTCGCCAGCATCACGCCTTCGCGCCGCGCACGATATCGATATGCGCAAAACTTCGTTGGATCGTCCTGAACCGGGTGGTTACATGCCCTCACTCTTTTCGACTGACTGAGGCTGGGGGACGCATGAACGTTTCGGGGAACGACGCACGCGGCGCATGGCGGCGCGTGCTGGGCACGGTGGCGGCGCTCGCTGCCGCATGGGGCTTGTCGACGGGCGGCGCGCTCGCGGCGGGCGTGTCGGGCGAGCCGGTGGTGATCGGCGTGAGCGGGCCGCTGACGGGGCAGGATGCGCAGTACGGCGAACAATGGAAGCGCGGCTTCGATCTCGCGCTCGACGAGATCAACGGCAGCGGCGGCATTCACGGCCGTCCGCTCGCGGTCGACTTCCAGGACAGCCGCAGCGACCCGCGCCAGGCCGTGGCGATCGCGCAGAAGTTCGTCGCCGATCCGCGCATCGCGATCGAGCTGGGCGACTTCTCCAGCGCGACGTCGATGGCCGCATCGCCGATCTACCAGCGCGGGCAGCTGATCCAGTTCGGCTTCACGAACTCGCATCCGGACTTCACGAAGGGCGGCGACTATCTGTGGAGCACCGCGCTGAGCCAGGCCGAGGAGCAGCCGCTGCTCGCGCGCTACGCGGTGAAGGAGCTCGGCTTCAAGCGGATCGCGGTGCTGTACCTGAACACCGACTGGGGCCGCACCAGCAAGGACATCTTCGCGAAGGCGGTGGCCGGGCTCGGCGCGCAGGTCGTCGCGGCCGAAGGCTATCAGCCGGCGGAGAAGGATTTCCGCTCGACGCTCGTGCGCATCGGCGAATCGAAGCCCGATTCGATCGTGCTGATCTCTTACTACGCGGACGGTGCGCAGATCGTGCGCCAGGCGCGTACATCGGGGCTCACGCTGCCGATCGCGGCGGTCGGCTCCGTGTACTCGCCGAAGTTCCTCGAACTGGGTGGCACGGCCGTCGACGGCGTCTATACCGAATCGAACTTCTTCCCGGCCGAACCGCGCCCCGAGGTGCAGGCGTTCGTGCAGCGCTATCGCGCGAAATTCCACGCCGATCCCGATTCGTTCGTCGCGCGTGCATACGATGCGCTGATCCTGTCGGCGGAAGTGCTGCGCCGCTACGGCACGACGCGCCAGGCCGCGCACGACGGCTTCGCGAAAATCAGCGACGTGCCGAGCGTGATCTTCGGCAAGGTGCGCTTCGATCCGCAGACGCGCCGCGTCGCGGGCGCACGCACCGTGTATCTGGTCGTGAAGCAGGGGCAGTGGGCGCTGTGGGACGGCGCGAAACCGCAGCTCGCCGCGCGTTGAACCCGGCGCTGAACAGCATGCATGTAACGGACGCATCGTGATGGCTTCCTGGCTCGACTACACGCTCAACGGCCTCATCGTCGGCAACATCTACGCGCTGCTCGCGGTCGGGCTCGCGCTGATCTTCGGCGTGTCGCACCTGATCAACTTCGCGCACGGCTCGGTCTACATGGTTGGCGCGTTCATCGGCTGGCTGTGCCTGACGCGCTTCGGGCTGCCGCTGCCGGTCGCACTGGCGGCGGTCGTCGTCGGGTGCGGTGCGCTCGGCATCGCGATCGAACGGATCGGCTTGCGGCCGCTGCGCCACGCGGCACGCATCGCGCCGCTGCTCGCGACGATCGGCATCAGCTTCATCCTCGACCAGCTCGCGCAGCTCGCGTTCGGCGCCGACCCGCGCGCGGTGCCGACGCCGCTGCCCGACTGGCATCTGCGGATCGCCGGCGCGACGCTCGGCTCGCTCGACCTGCTGATCGCGGGCATCGGTATCGCGGCGGCCGCGCTGCTGTACGGCTTCCTGCGCTTCACACGGCTCGGCTGGGCCGTGCGCGCGACCGCGCAGGATCGCGACGCGGCGCTGCAGATGGGTGTCGACGTCGACCGCGTGAACCAGACCGTGTTCGCGATCGCGTGCGCGCTCGGCGGCGTGAGCGGGCTGCTGGTCGGCATGTACTACAACAGCATCGATCCGGCGATGGGCTTCCAGGCCACGCTGAAGGGCGTGGTCGCGCTGCTGATCGGCGGGCTCGGCAACGTGCCGGGCGCGATCGCGGGCAGCCTGCTGCTCGGTCTCGTCGAAAGCTACGGCGTCGCGCTGTTCGGCACCAGCTATCGCGACCTGTTCGCGTTCGGGCTGCTGATCGTGTTCCTCGTGTGGCGGCCGAACGGGCTGTTCAGCGCGAACCGCGCGCTGCCGCCCGAGCCGATGACGGGCACCTTCCTCGCGGCCGCGAAGGCCGTGCGCGTGCCGCGTCCGGTCCTCGTTGCGCTGATCGTGGCGGCGGCCGTGCTGCCGTGGCTCGGCGCGTCGCCATACGTGCTGCAGACGCTGACCAACGCGTGGCTGTACGGGCTGCTCGCGTTGAGTCTCACGCTGGTGGCGGGCACGGTCGGGCAGATCTCGCTTGGCCACGCGGCGCTGCTCGTGATCGGCGCGTATGCGTCGGCGCTGCTGTCGTCGGATCTCGGCTGGTCGCCGGCCGTGACGATTCCGTGCGCGGGCGTGATCACCGCCGTGCTCGGCACGCTGCTCGTGTATCCGGCGTTCCGGCTGCGCGGGCACTACGTGTCGATCGCGACGCTCGGCATCGGCGAAGTGGTGAGCCTCGTGATCCTGAACTGGGACGGCCTCACGCGCGGCCCGCTCGGCATCACCGGCATCGCGCCGCTGCCGTGGGCGACGACCGCGCGTGCCGCGTACTGGTTCACGTTCGCGGTGCTCGTCGTGTTCGCGCTCGTGCAGGTGCGGCTGCTGCGCTCGCATCTCGGCCGCACGCTGCGCGCGGTGCGCGAGGACGACGTCGCCGCGCGTGCGCACGGCATCGCACCGAACCGCTACAAGGCGATCGCGTTCGCGGTCGGCGGCGTCGCGGCCGGCGTGAGCGGCGGGATCGCCGCGCACCTGTACAGCTACATCAATCACCAGACCTTCGATTCGCAGGTGTCGATCCTCGCATTGACGATGGTGATCCTCGGCGGGCTCGGCAACGTGCTCGGCGGCATCGCCGGCGCGATCGCGCTGATCGGGCTGCCCGAGCTGTTCCGCTGGGCGGCCGACTACCGGATGCTGATCTACGGCCTCGTGCTGTTGCTGCTCGTCCGGTTCCGGCCGCAGGGCCTGCTCGGCACGGTGTGAGGAGGAACGCGATGACCACCCATCCACCCTTGCTCGACGTGCAGGGCCTGACGCGCCGCTTCGACGGTGTGACCGCGCTCGACGGCGCGAGCCTGTCACTCGCCGAAGGCGAACTGCTGAGCGTGATCGGGCCGAACGGCGCGGGCAAGTCGACGCTGTTCGGCGTGATCGCCGGTGCGGTGCGGCCCACGCGCGGGCGCGTCGTGCTGCATGGCGTCGAGCTGCGCGGGCGCGGGCCGGTCGTCGCGAGCCGGCTCGGCATCGGCCGCAGTTTCCAGCAGACGAGCGCGTTCGCGCGGCTGACCGTGTTCGACAACCTGCGCTGCGCGGCGCTGCATGCGCCGGCTGAGCGGCGGCGCTGGTGGAACCGGCTGCGCGAATCGGCGTCGGTCGATCTCGCGGCCGCTCGCGTGCTGCACGACATCGGCCTCGATGCGCACCGCGACACGCCGGCCGGCGAACTGAGCTATGCGGAACAGCGCGCGCTCGATCTCGGGATCGCACTCGCGAGCGGCGCGCGCACGCTGCTGCTCGACGAGCCGACGGCCGGGATGAGCCGCGCGCAGGCGGCGCGGATGATCGCGCTGATTCGTGCGACGACGCAGGGGCGCACGGTCCTGCTGATCGAACACGACATGGATGCGGTGTTCGGTTTCGCCGAACGCATCACGGTGCTCGTGCGCGGCACGGTGGTCGCGACCGGCGCGCCCGATGCGATCCGCGCCGATCCGGCCGTGCGGGCCGCCTATCTGGGCGAGGGCGGCCCATGAGCGCGCTGCTCGATATCCGCGACCTGCGCGCATGGTACGGGCTGCAACCCGTGCTCGACGGCGTCGATCTCGCGCTCGCGCCAGGCGAGACGCTCGCGCTGCTCGGCCGCAACGGCTCGGGGCGCTCGACGCTCGCGAAGGCCGTGATGGGGCTCGTGCGCACGGCCGGCTCGGTGCGCATCGGCGGCGCCGAATGCGTGGGGACGCGCACGTTCGAGATCGCGCGGCGCGGCGTTGCTTACGTCGCCGAAAGCCGCGACGTGTTTCCGCTGCTGACGGTACGCGACAACCTGCGGCTCGGGCTGCGCGGCGTCAGCGGCGCGGCCGAACGCACGGCGCTCGAACGGTTGTTCGACCGCTTTCCGTTGCTGGCCGCGCGCGCGGACGTGAAAGCGGGGCGGCTGTCGGGCGGCGAGCAGCAGGTGCTCGCGCTGGTGCGGGCGCTGGCCGGCCGCCCGCGCGTGCTGATCGTCGACGAACCGGCCGAAGGGCTCGCGCCGCTGGCCGTCGACGAAGTCGGCGCGTGCCTCGCCGCGCTGCAGGCCGACGGTGTCGCGATCGTGCTGATCGAGCAGCGGCTGCAGTTCGCGCCGCGGCTCGCGCGGCGCGTCGCGGTCATGGGGCGCGGACGGATCGTCTATGACGGTGCGCTGGACGGCCTGGGCGGCGAGGTCGCGAACGCATGGCTGAGCGCCGGCTGACGGCGCGCGAGCGATTGTTCAGAAAACTCCGCCAGTCAATTCGCGTCGAGCCGCTTTATCGCCGCGGTACCGCACAGTAAATTGCCAGTCATACCGGTTGCATATCGACGCAACGACGCGGCAACCGGCACCCTCCATCGAAAGTCTTCTGACTGAGGAATGAAATCATGAGCAAGCTGGCAAACAAGGTCGCGATCGTCACGGGCGGCTCGAAGGGCATCGGCGCGGCGATCGCGAAGGCATTGGCCGCGGAAGGCGCGTCGGTCGTCGTCAACTACGCGAGCAGCAAGGCGGGCGCCGATGCGGTGGTGAGCGCGATCGTCGAAGCCGGCGGCCGCGCGGTCGCGGTTGGCGGCGACGTGTCGAAGGCAGCCGACGCGCAACGCATCGTCGATACGGCGATCGACACGTACGGGCGTCTGGACGTGCTCGTCAACAATTCCGGCGTGTACGAATTCGCGCCGATCGAAGCGATCACCGAAGAGCACTACCGCCGGCAGTTCGACACGAACGTGTTCGGCGTGCTGCTGACCACGCAGGCCGCGGTCAAGCATCTCGGCGAAGGTGCGAGCATCATCAACATCAGTTCGGTGGTGACCAGCATCACGCCGCCCGCCAGCGCCGTGTACAGCGGCACCAAGGGCGCGGTCGACGCGATCACCGGCGTGCTCGCGCTCGAACTCGCGCCGCGCAAGATCCGCGTGAACGCGATCAACCCGGGGATGGTCGTGACCGAAGGCACGCACAGCGCGGGCATCATCGGTTCCGATCTCGAAGCGCAGGTGCTCGGCCAGACGCCGCTCGGCCGCCTCGGCGAGCCGGACGACATCGCGTCGGTCGCCGTGTTCCTCGCGTCGGACGATGCGCGCTGGATGACCGGCGAGCATCTCGTCGTGAGCGGCGGGTTGAACTGATCCGGCGAGGGCGGTGCAGCGGCGCGCGTGCGCCGGTCGTGCCGCCCGTTTCGTTACGCGTGCATCGCGAGCGCGTAACGGCCGACGTGCCACTGCAGGCTCTCGACGACGAGCGCGTGATTGTGCTCGGAGTCGAGACCCGCGATCGTCATCGCGCCGACGATGCCGGTGCCGGCGATCCGCAACGGCACGCCGCCGCCGTCGAGCGCATAGTCGTCGTCCGACAGCCCCTGCGACTGCAGCGACCAGCCGGCGCGGCGAAACCGCTCGCCGACCGCGAGCGAACTCAGGCCGAAGCGCAATACCGTGTTTTGCCGCCGGCGGATCGCGTCGCTGTCGCCGGCATCGCTGCCGTCGAGCGCGCAGTAGAACAGCGGCGCTTGCTCGCCGACGATGCTCACCGCGATCGGCAGCCCGCGGCGCGACGCAAGATTGACGGTGATTTCACCCAACCGGCGCGCAACGGCCGCATCGAAGCGCGGCAGCACAGGGTTCGACGCGTCGTCGTCGAAGGGATGGGGTTCGAGGCGAAAGAGGGTCGTCACCATGGCGGCTCCGTGGCGTCGCCGGCGCTGGGTGCGCGTGCCGGGCGTCGCATCGTCACGGGCCGCGCGCGGGCCCGTCTTTCCATCAGCGCTTCGGGGCGTCGAGCATCCACTCGTGCGCGGGATCGTTCTTGAACGCCCACGCGCGGCTCGGCCCGGCCATCACGTTCAGGTAGTACAGGTTGTAGCCGTGCGGCGCGACCACCGGGTGGTAACCGCGCGGCACCATCACGACGTCGTGGTCCTCGACCGCGCACGCTTCGTCGAGGCTGCGGTCGTCCGTGTACACGCGCTGGAACGCGAAACCCTGCGGCGGATCGATCCGGTGGTAATAGGTTTCCTCGAGCGACGTTTCGTCAGGCGCCGCGTCGCGGTCGTGCTTGTGCGGCGGATAGCTGCTCGAATGGCTGGCCGGCGTGACGACTTCGACCACGAGCAGGCGGTCGGCCGCCGGGTTGTCCCCCATCAGGATGTCGCACACGTAGCGCGTGTTGGTGCCTTGCCCGCGTACCGAGCGGCGCATCCGCTCGCCGTCGAGGCGTTGCACGCGCTTGTCGCCGCTCGCGTACGGCGCGGTGCACAGCGCGATTTCCGCATCGCGGGTCGCGACCAGCTTGACCGTCTTGCCGCCCGGCACGTACAGCGCGTCCGGCGATACATCCTCGAAGACGCTGTCGCGCTTGCCGAGCGCATCGTAGGTGTTGCCGTCGACCTCCGCACGCACCGTGCCGGTGAGCACGACGACGCACAGCTCGCGCGCGCCGGTGTCGAGCGTTTCGGTGTCGGCGGCCTTCAGGCGTAGCGCACGGAAGCCGACGTGCTTCCAGCCGGCCGACTCGGGCGTGACGTTGCAGATCTCGCGGTCGGCCGAGGCCTTGATCAGCAGGGGAGAAATCGTCATGGGGTGGGGCTCCGCAACAGGGTAGGGCTCATGCGTTCACGCGTTCATGCGTTCACGCGCTCAACCGGTCGACGATCGCGCGCAGCGATTCGTAACCCTTCTTCGCATACGCATAGCTCGGCGCGACGGCCGGATCCTGCTCGGCCTCGACGACGAGCCAGCCTTCGTAGCCGGCGTCCTTCAACGTGTGCAGCGTCGCTTCGTAATCGAGCGCGCCGTCGCCCGGCACGGTGAAGGTGCCGTTGATCACGCCGTTCAGGAAGCTCCAGCCGTCGTTGCGCGCCTGCGTGACGACCTGCGGCCGCACGTCCTTGCAATGCACGTGAACCACGCGCGACAGATGCTTCTTCAGCAGCGTGACCGGGTCGGCCGCGCCGCCGAAATACGCGTGGCCGGTGTCGAACAGCAGGAACACTTTCGTCGGGTCGGTGAGCGCCATCAGCCGGTCGACGTCGTCGGGCGACTCGACGTACGCGCCCATGTGGTGATGGTAGGCAAGCTTGATGCCGTACGTGTCGAGCAGGTGCGCGCCGAACGCGTCGAGGCGCGCCGCGTAGCGTCGCCAGGCTGCGTCGTCGACGAAGCGCGGGCGCTTCGCGACCGGCGTGTCGATGTTGCCCTGGATCGTGCCCGCGCATTCGCCGTACACGACGACCTTCACGTCGTTGTACTTCAGCTTCGTCAGGTGCGCGCGGCAGCGCTCGATCTCGGCGGCGACCGCATCGGCGTCGCTCATGCCGGGCTCGACCTCGGCGAGGAAGCCCGAATACCAGCCCGACACGCACACGAGCCCGAACTCGGCGAGCTTCGCCTTCAGCTCGGGGCCCGTCTTCGGAAACTTGTTGCCGAGCTCGAAGCCCGCGTAGCCGATTTCGGCGCCTTCCTTCAGCGCCGTTTCGAGCGGCGTCTCGCCGCCGAGCGACGGCAGGTCGTCGTTCATCCACGACAGGGGATTGATACCGATGCGGACGTTCCAGCTCATGACGTGCTTCCTTGGTTCGGATGTGTTGTTCGCGGGGAGGGGTTCGTGGGCCGTGCGCGCGATCAGCGCCGCTGCCGGGTCTTCGCATCGAGATACGCGCGGTGCGCCGCGTCGACGCCGGCGCGCTCGGATACTTGCGGCACCGCGACTTCCCACCATGCGCCGCCGTCGTCGGTCGTGCGCCGGTGCGTGGTGTCGATCACGAGCACCTGGCTCTTCGTCGCCGCGCGGGCGCGTTTCATCTCGCTGCGCAGCTCGCCGATGTCGCGCACGTGCACGGCTTCGGCGCCCATCGCGCGCGCATGCATCGCGAAATCGATCGTCGAGCGCTCGCCGCCTTCCGGCACGCAGTCGTCGAGCATGTTGTTGAAGCTCGCGCCGCCGCAATTCAGTTGCAGCCGCTCGATGCAGCCGTAGCCGCGGTTGTCGAGGATCACGACGATGAGCTTGCGGCCGAGCATCACGGACGTCGCGAGTTCCGCGTTCAGCATCATGTACGAACCGTCGCCGACGATCACGATCACTTCGCGTTCGGGCCGCGCGAGTTTCGCGCCGAGGCCGCCCGCGACCTCGTAGCCCATGCACGAGTACGCGTAGTCCATGTGGTAGTTGCCCGGCGCGCCGCTGCGCCACAGCTTGTGCAGTTCGGCCGGCAGCGTGCCGGCCGCGCACACGACGAGATCATCGCGCGCGCTGTCGCGGCCCGCGTCGGCCGCGGAGTCGCGCACCGCGCCGATCACTTCCGCGTCGTACGGGAGCGTGTCGTTCGGAATGCGGGTCGTGAGCTCGGTCACGCGCGCGTTCCATGCGGCGGCCTGGTCGCGGTTGCTGGCGGTCCATGCCGGATCGGCCTGCCAGCCGGCCAGCGCGGCCGACAGCTGGCCGAGGCCCGTGCGCGCATCGGCCACCAGTTGCCGGCCGCGTTTCTTGCCCGCGTCGAACGGCTGCACGTTCAGGCTCAATAGCGTCGCATTGCCGTAGAGCGCATGCGAGCCGGTCGTGAAGTCCTGCAGCCGCGTGCCGACCGCGAACACCACGTCGGCCTGCGCGGCCGCACGGTTCGCGGCCGGCGAGCCCGTCACGCCGATCGACCCGAGATTCAGCGGATGGTCCCACGCGAGGCTGCCCTTGCCGGCCTGCGATTCGGCGACCGGCACGCCATGCGTATCGGCGAACGCGCGCAGCGCATCCCACGCCTGGCTGTACAGCACGCCGCCGCCCGCGACGATCAGCGGCTTCTTTGCGGCCTTCAGCACGTCGAGCGCATCGGCGAGTTCGAGCGCGTCGGCCGGCGGCCGGCGCATCCGGATCACCGGCGGCGCGAAGAAATTCTCGGGCCAGTCGTACGCGAAGGTCTGCACGTCCTGTGGCAGCGCGAGGCACACGGGGCCGCACTGCGCGGGATCGGTCATTACCTGGATCGCGCGCGGCAGCGCGACGAGCAACTGCTCGGGCGACGTGATGCGGTCGAAGTAGCGCGTGACCGGCCGGAAGCAGTCGTTCGCGCTGACGTCGCCCTGTTCGAAATCCTCGACCTGCTGCAGCACCGGGTCGGGCAGCCGCGACACGAACACGTCGCCGGGCAGCAGCAACAGCGGCAGCCGGCCGACGTGCGCGAGCGCGGCCGACGTCAGCATGTTGGTCGCGCCGGGGCCGATGCTCGACGTCGCGGCCATCATCCGCTGGCGGAAATTCGCTTTCGCGAACGCGACGGCCGCATTGGCCATCCCTTGCTCGTTGTGCGCGCGGAAGGTCGGAAGGCGGTCCTTTTCCGCGTGCAGCGCCTCGCCGAGCCCGGCCACGTTGCCGTGGCCGAAGATCGCGAACACGCCGCCGCAGTACGGCAGGATCTCGGTGCGGCCGTCGGGCTGGACGACTTCGGCGCGCAGGGCGGCCAGGTAGCGCACGAGCGCCTGGCTGACGGTCAGTCTCACGGTAGAGGTCATGTCGGTCGGTGAAGAGGAAAGGGTCATCGCAGGCGTCGCGTCAGGCCGCGGCGGCGCGGGCGGCCGCGGCACGGCGGCCGAGCCACGCGTCGACCAGTTGCGCGAAGTTGCCGGCGACTTCGTCGATCAGCGCCTGGTCGTCGATCCGGCCGGCGAACCAGTTCAGCGACGCATCCGCCCACAGCGTGCGCCCGACCATGAAGCCCTTGACGATCGGGTTGGTCGCCGAGCGGAAGCTGTCGACGAGGTATTGCAGCGGCTGGTTCAGCCCGAGGATCACGGCGCCCCGGCAATGCGGGTCGCGCTCGGCGATCAGCGCGGCGAGCCGCGTCCAGCCGTCGGCGGTGAGCGGCGTGAGCTTCCACCATTCGGGCTTCACGCCGAGGTTGTAGAAGCGCGCGATCGTGCGCAGCACCGCGTCGTCCTCGGTGCCGGCCGGCGTGACCGCGCGCGGCGGAATCATTTCCAGCAGCAGCTCGTTGCCGCTCGCGCGCGTGGCTTCCCACAGCTCCAGCACGCGCTGCTCCTGTTCGACGCGCAGGTCGACCGGGTCGTCCGGGTGATAGTGCACGAGGCACTTCACGACCTGTTCGGTCGGCCAGTGCGTGAGCGACGAGCCGACCGAGCGCGTTTCGTCGAAACGCAGCGGCCGCGAGCCCGGCAGCTCGACCGGGCGGCCGACCCACCAGCCGCGTCCGGTGGCCGACGCCAGCGCGTCGCTGCCGTAGCCGCCGCCGTCGATCAGCACGCCCACATGGCCTTCGATGTGGCGATCGCGCTCGACCTGTTCGACCGCGCGCACGAGCAGGCGCTTCAAGGTCTTGATCCGCGCTTCGTCCGCGCCGGCCTGCACCGCGAGTTCATAGAACTGGCTGCGATGGTCGAACGCCATCACGCACAGGTCGTCCCATTCGCGGCGCGGCACCGTCACGCGATGCAGGTGCGCGAGCGTGTGGTCGGCGTCGACCACCGGATTGCGGCTGCCGTCGAACCAGTGTGCCAGCTCGGCCGGCGTCGGCATCGCGGCGGAGCACGCATGGCGCGACACGACGATCGCGCCGCACGCGTTCGCGATGCGCGTCGATTCGGCCCAGTCGCGCCCACGCAGCAGCCCCGACAGCAGGCCCGACAGGAACGCATCGCCCGCGCCGAGCACGTTGAGCACCTCGACGCGCTCGCCGGGAAAGGTCGGCGCATCGTCGATGCGCTCGGGAACGTCGCCCTCGATCACGCAGCAGCCGAGCGCGCCGCGCTTGACGACCAGCGTCGCGTTCGTGATCTTGCGCACCGCCTGCAACGAGCCGATCACGTCGTGCGGCACGCCGCCCGCGATCAGGAATTCCTCCTCGGTGCCGACCAGCAGGTCGAATTCGCCGAGCACCTGCTGCAGCTGCCGCGTCACCTGCGCGTCCGGCACGTAGCGGTTTTCGCCCGCGCCGCGCGCGGTCAGCCCCCACAGCACCGGCCGGTAGTCGATGTCGAGAATCCGCACGACGCCATGGCGGCGCGCGTAACCGAGCGCGGTCAGCGATGCCTCGCGCGTGCCCGGCGTCGACAGGTGCGTGCCGGTGATCGCGAGCGCGCGGCAGCCGGCGATGAAGTCCTCGCTGATCTCGTCGGCGCGCACGGCCATGTCCGCGCAGTTCTCGCGCACGAACAGCAGCGGGAACGTGTCGCGGTCCTTCAGCCCGAGCAGCACCAGCGCGGTGAGGCGCTCGCGGTCGGTCTGCAACTGGCTCGTGTCGCAGCCTTCGCGCTCGAGCGTCTCGCGCAGGAAGCGGCCCATCTGTTCGTCGCCGACGCGCGAGATCATCGCGGTCTTCAGCCCGAGCCGGGCCACGCCGAACGCGACGTTGCCGGACGAGCCGCCGAGATACATCTGGAAACTGCGCGCGTCTTCCAGGCGGCTGCCGTACTGCTGCGCATAGAGATCCACGGCCACGCGGCCGAGGCAGGCGAGATCGATGGGGCGGTCACTCGGAAAGGTCAGCAGGCTCATATCACGTGTCACGCTCGCGGCCGGCGTTCGGCGATGCCGGCAGATTAGGGGACCGAGCCTCGGGCGACGCTTCGCATCGTGTGCTGCACGACGCGGGACTGCCTGCCGCAAGGAATCGGGCTACGGAACGGAGTCTAGACTTTTTGGAAATCCAGTTCCCTAGGTGAAATCACGTAGAAATAAATTTCCAAATTTTCGAGGAAGTGATCTACAGTTTCATCCGGATGCTTCAGTCCGTATCGGATTCGATCGGACTCGGCCCGGCGGCGCGCAACGCGCCGTCTTCCGCCCCCCGGAGATGAGGAGACAGATTGATCATGAAGACCAAGCTGATGGCCGTCGCGGCCGCCGCGATCCTGGCAGCGCCGCTCGCGCATGCCGAGAAGATCGGCGTGACGATGGCGTCGTTCGACGACACGTTCCTGACCATCCTGCGCAACAGCATCGCCGATTCGGCGAAGAAGGACGGCGCGACGGTGCAGATCGAGGACGGCGGCAACGACGTCGGCAAGCAGTTGAGCCAGGTCCAGAACATGATCGCGCAGAAGGTCGACGCGATCATCGTGAACGCGGTCGATACCGACGCGACGCCGAAGATCACCAAGATGGTGACGGCGGCCAAGATCCCGCTCGTGTACGTGAACCGCAAGCCGGTCGATTTCGACAAGCTGCCGGCGGGCGTTGCGGTGGTCGCGTCCGACGAGAAGCAGTCGGGCACGCTGCAGGCGCGCCAGGTGTGCAAGCTGCTCGGCGGCAAGGGCGACCTCCTCGTGCTGATGGGCGAGCTGTCCAACGAGTCGGCGCGTGCCCGCACCAAGGACATCGAGGACGTGATCGCGACGAAGGATTGCTCGGGCATGAAGATCGTCGACAAGCGCGAGGGCAAGTGGAGCCGCACGCAGGGCCAGGACATCACGATGAACTGGCTGAGCTCCGGCACGAAGTACGACGCGATCATCTCCAACAACGACGAGATGGCGATCGGCGCGATCAACGCGCTGAAGGCCGCGCGCAAGTGGACGCCGAAGACGATCGTCGCCGGCATCGACGCGACGCCGGACGGCCTCGCGTCGATGAAGAGCGGCGAGCTGAAGGTGTCGGTGTACCAGAACGCATCCGGGCAGGGGCAGCAGGCCGTCGCGGCCGCGCTCAAGCTCGCGAAGAAACAGCCCGTCGACCGCTACGTGAACGTGCCGTTCGAGCTCGTGACGCCCGAGAACATGAACCAGTACGCGAAGCATTGACCGGTGATCCGTTGAATGGCGCGGGCCCGGCACGACCGGGTTCGCGCACGACTTGTCGAGGAACGTCCATGTTTACAGCCAGAGTCGCGCGCCCGATGGCCGGCGACGATGCGCGGGCCGCTTCGTCCGGCTCGACCGGCGCGTCGGCCCCGCCGGCTTCTTCCGCGGCCGACTGCGTGCTCGAGGTGCGCGGTGTCGGCAAGTCCTTTCCCGGCGTCGTCGCGCTCGACGGCGTGCAGTTCCGCGTGCGCCGCGGCACCGTCCACGCACTGATGGGCGAGAACGGCGCGGGCAAGTCGACGCTGATGAAGATCATCGCGGGCGTCTACACGCCCGACCAGGGCGAGATCCTGATCAACGGCGAGCCGGTCGTGCTGAACGGCCCGCTCGACGCGCTCGACCGCGGCATCGCGATGATCCACCAGGAACTCAACCTGATGCCGTACATGACGGTCGCGGAGAACATCTGGATCCGCCGCGAACCGAAGAACCGTTTCGGCCTGATCGATCACGCCGCGCTGCGCCGCCAGACGGCCGAGCTGTTCGAGCGGCTGTCGATCGACATCGATCCGGAAACCGACGTGCGCACGCTGACGGTCGCGAGCCGCCAGATGGTCGAGATCGCGAAGGCGGTGTCGTTCGACTCCGACGTGCTGATCATGGACGAGCCGACTTCCGCGTTGACCGACAAGGAAGTCACGCACCTGTTCCGGATCATTCGCCAGCTGCGCGAGCAGGGCAAGGGCATCGTCTACATCACGCACAAGATGAACGAGCTGTTCGAGATCGCCGACGAGTTCTCGGTGTTCCGCGACGGCAAGTACATCGGCACGCATGCATCGAGCGACGTCACGCGCGACGACATCATCCGCATGATGGTCGGGCGCGAGATCACGCAGATGTTCCCGAAGGAAGAGGTGCCGATCGGCGACGTCGTGCTGTCGGTGCGGAACCTCGGCGTCGACGGCGTGTTCCGCGACGTGAGCTTCGAGCTGCGCGCGGGCGAGATCCTCGGCGTGGCCGGCCTCGTCGGCTCGGGGCGCTCGAACGTCGCGGAGGCGCTGTTCGGTGTCGTGCCGGCCACGTCGGGCGAGATCCGCATCGACGGCAAGCCGGTGCGCATCACGACGCCCGCGCAGGCGATGAAGCACGGGATGGCCTTTCTCACCGAAGACCGCAAGGACACCGGCTGCTTCCTGAATCTCGACCTGCTCGCGAACATGGAAGCGGCGGTGCTCAGCCACCGCTACGTGAAGTTCAACTTCGTGCGGCAGGCGCAGCTGAAGCGCGACTGCGAGGCAATGAGCCGGATGCTGCGCGTGAAGTCGCCCGGGTTGCACGAGGAAATCCAGAACCTGTCGGGCGGCAACCAGCAGAAGGTGCTGATCGGCCGGTGGCTGCTCACGCAGCCGCGCATCCTGATCCTCGACGAGCCGACGCGCGGCATCGACGTCGGCGCGAAGGCCGAGATCCACCGGCTCGTCAGCGCGCTCGCCGGCAAGGGCGTCGCGGTGCTGATGATCTCGTCGGAGATGCCGGAAGTGCTGGGAATGAGCGATCGCGTGATGGTGATGCACGAAGGGCGCATGACCGGCATCGTCGATCGCAAGGACGCCGACCAGGTCCGCATCATGGATCTCGCGTCGCGCTGAGCCGAACCAAGATTGGAGACAAAGCAATGGGCAACCTGAACCCGGTCGCGGATGCGCAGACCATGACCCTCAAGACGCGGCACACGAAGTGGCCGCCCGAGCTGAGCATCTTCCTCGTGCTCGTCGGCATCAGCCTGTTCTTCGAGATCGTCGGCTGGATCGTCGTCGGCCAGAGCTTCCTGTTCAACACCGAGCGGCTCGAGATCATCGTGCTGCAGATGGCCGTGATCGGCATCATCGCCGTCGGCGTGAACCTCGTGATCATCACCAGCGGGATCGACCTGTCGTCGGGCTCGGTCGTGGCCGCGGCGGCGGTCGTCTCGGCGAGTCTCGCGCAGGTGTCCGACTTCCCGCGCGCGGTGTTTCCGCACCTGACCGACCTGCCGATCATCTGGCCCGTGCTCGCCGGCGTGTGCGTCGGGCTGCTGGTCGGCCTGCTGAACGGCTCGCTGATCGCGATGACGGGCATCCCGCCGTTCATCGCGACGCTCGGCACGATGGTGGCCGCGCGCGGCTTCGCGAAGTGGTTCACCAACGGGATGCCGGTGTCGATGCTGACCGACCAGTTCGCGGCCATCGGCGCGGGCGCCAACCCGGTGATCATCTTTCTCGTGATCGCCGCGATCTTCCACGTCGTGCTGCGCTACACGCGTTTCGGCAAGTACACCTATGCGATCGGCGCGAACCGTCATGCGGCGGTCGTATCGGGCATCAACGTCACGCGCCACCTGATCTTCGTCTACGCGATCGCGGGCCTGCTGAGCGGGATCGCCGGCACCGTGACGGCCGCGCGCGCGATCTCCGGCCAGTCGGGCATGGGCGTGATGTACGAGCTCGATGCGATCGCGGCGGTCGTGATCGGCGGCACGTCGCTGTCGGGGGGCCTCGGCCGCGTGACGGGCACCGTGATCGGCGTGCTGATCCTCGGCGTGATGACGTCGGGCTTCACGTTCATCCGCATCGACGCGTATTACCAGGAGATGGTCAAGGGCGCGATCATCGTCGCGGCCGTGATCGCCGACCAGTACCGCAACAAGAAGAAGCGCCGCTAACCCTTCGTGCATCGCAGGTCGAGGGTGGCACGTGCCGCTGCCTTCGCCTGGAACCCGCCACCGTCGAGGATATTCGATGAAGATCGCGCTGGACCCGTACATGATTCGCCACCTGCCGCTCGACCGCCTGCCGCACGCGGTGGCCGAGCTCGGCTACGACCAGATCGAGCTGTCGCCGCGCAGCGACTTTCTCGACTGGTGGGTGATGCCGCGCGCGACGCGCGAGCGGATGGCCGCGTTCCGGCAGGCGATGCGCGCGAGCGGCGTCGGCCTCGCGTCGCTGCAACCGATGTACCGCTGGGCGAGCCCGTTCGAGGACGAGCGGCAATGGGCGGTGCGCTGCTGGAAGAAGGCGATCGAGGTGGCGGTCGAGATGGAGTGCGCGCTGATGGTGTCGGAGTTCGGGCGCGGCGCGTCGCCCGAGCGCTCGGTCGGCGAACGGTCGGGGGCGAACCCGAAGGAGCTGTGCGAAGCCGCGTGGTTCCGGTCGATGGACGAGCTGCTGCCGATCCTCGAGCGCGAACGCATCGTGCTGTCGGTCGAGCCGCATCCGGAGGACTGGATCGAGCAGTTGCAGCCCGCGATCGACATCGTCACGAACATCGGCTCGCCGTCGCTGAAGCTGTCGTACATCGCGCCGCACACGTTCTACTACGGTGACGACATGGCCGCGATGATCGCGCAGGCCGCGCCGATCCTCGCGCACGTGCGCGTGGCCGACACCTTCGACCATCGCAAGAGCAGCCAGCTGCGCTACATCGTGAACCCGCCCGGTTCGAACCAGATTCGGGTGCACCAGCATCTCGACATCGGGCAGGGCGAGATCGACTGGGACGTGTTCTTTCGCGCGCTCGGCGCGGCAGGCTTCGACGGCGTGATGTCGTCGTGCGTGTTCGCGTGGGAGGACCGTGCGGAAGCGTCGTCGCGCTACATGCGCGACACGATCCAGCGCTACGTCGATCGTCATTTCGATCGTACCGCGCGCTGACGGATGACTGACCGGTGCGGCGCGTGCCGCACCGCCAATGAACGAGTGGAGACTGTTAGATGACCTTGCAAATCGGCGTGATCGGCTGCGGTGCGATCGGCCAGGACCATATTCGCAGACTGACCCGCACGCTGTCCGGCGCGCGCGTCGTGGCCGTCAACGACATCGATCCGCAGCAGGCGCGCGACGCGGTGACGAAGTATGGGCTCGACGCCGAGATCTACGGCGACGGCCACGAGGTGGTCGCCGCCGCCGACGTGCAGGCCGTGCTCGTCACGTCGTGGGGGCCGACGCACGAAGCGTTCGTGCTCGACGCGATCGCGCACGGCAAGCCCGTGTTTTGCGAGAAGCCGCTCGCCGTGACGGCCGAAGGCTGCATGCGGATCGTCGAAGCGGAAGTCGCGCACGGCAAGCGGCTCGTGCAGGTCGGCTTCATGCGGCCGTACGACGAAGGCTATCGCGCGCTGAAGCGCGTGATCGACAGCGGCGAGATCGGCGCACCGCTGATGCTGCATTGCGCGCACCGCAACCAGTCGGTCGGCGAGCGCTACACGACCGACATGGCGATCACCGACACGCTGATCCACGAGCTCGACGTGCTGCGCTGGCTGCTCGGCGAGGACTACGTGAGCACGCAGGTCGTCTATCCGAGGAAGACGCGCCATGCGTCCGCGCATCTCGCCGATCCGCAGATCGTGCTGCTGGAAACCGCGAGCGGCGTGCGCATCGACGTCGAGATCTTCGTGAACTGCCAGTACGGCTACGACATCCAGTGCGAGGTGGTCGGCGAGCAGGGCATCGCGAAGCTGCCCGATCCGCCGGCCGTGGGGCTCAAGCATTCGGCGCGGCAGTCGGTCGAGATCATGACCGACTGGAAGGAGCGCTTCATCGCGTCGTACGACGTCGAGCTGCAGGCGTTCATCGACGGCGTGCGCGCGCATGCGCTCACCGGGCCGTCGGCCTGGGACGGCTACGCGGCGGCGGTCGCGGCCGACGCCTGCGTGCGTGCGCAAAAGAGCGGGGCGGTCGAGCCGATCGCGATGGCCGAACGCCCTGCGTTCTATCGCGGCTGAACCGCAGCCGCCTACTTGCCGGACTGACCGACATGACGATGAAGATGGGTTGCGCACCGTGCTGCTGGGGTGTCGACGACGTGAAGAACCCGCACCTGCCGCCGTGGCGGCAGGTGCTTGCCGAAGCCGCCGAGGCCGGCTACTCGGGCATCGAGCTCGGGCCGTACGGCTACATCCCGCTCGAACTCGACGTGGTGAGCGCCGAGCTCGAACGGCAACGCCTGAGCATCACCGCCGGCACGATCTTCGACGATCTCGTGTCGCCTGAGAACCTGCCGAACCTGTTGCGCCAGACGCGCGAGATCTGCGCGCTGATCACGCGGCTGCCGAAGCTGCCGACGCAGGACGGCCAGCGCTATGCGGCGCCGTACCTCGTCGTGATGGACTGGGGCCACGACGAACGCGACTACGCGGCCGGCCACGGCGATCGCGCGCCGCGGCTGTCGGACGAACGCTGGGCGGCGATGGTCGACCACATCCGGCAGATCGCGACGATCGCGCGCGACGAATTCGGCGTGCGCACGGTGATTCATCCGCATGCGGGCGGCTACATCGAGTTCGCGGACGAGATCGACCGGATCGTCGCCGACATTCCGGCCGACACGGCCGGCCTCTGTCTCGACACGGGGCACCTGTACTACTCGGGCATGGATCCGGAGGCGTGGCTGCGCCGCCATGCGGCGCGCCTCGACTACGTGCATTTCAAGGACATCGACGCGGCTGTGTACGACGCGGTGATGGGCGAGCACATCGCGTTCTTCGCCGCGTGCGCGCGCGGCGTGATGTGCCCGATCGGCACCGGCGTGCTCGACTACCGGTCGATCCGGCACGCGCTCGACGACATCGGCTACGCGGGATACATCACGATCGAGCAGGAGCGCGACCCGCGCAATGCCGGCACGAGCCTGCGCGACGTCGCCGCGAGCCGCGCGTTCCTCGCATCGGCCGGCTTCGCATGATCCACCGCATCACGCCCACCCTGAACTGAACACGGACCAGGAACACCCTCATCATGATTGACGGACAGATTCTGCTTGGACATTCGATTCGCTGGGGCATGGTCGGCGGCGGGCTCGGCAGCCAGATCGGCTACAGCCACCGGTCGGCCGCGTTGCGCGACGGCAGCTTCCAGCTGGTCGCGGGCGCGTTCGACATCGATCCCGAACGCGGCCGCCAGTTCGGCGTGAAGCTCGGCGTCGCGGCCGAGCGCTGCTATCCCGACTACGCGACGATGTTCGACGCCGAGGCGCGCCGCCCGGACGGCATCCGCGCGGTCTCGATCGCGACGCCGAACAACACGCACTTCGAGATCTGCCGCGCCGCGTTGAACGCGGGGCTGCACGTGGTCTGCGAGAAGCCGCTGTGCTTCACGACCGAGGAGGCCGAGGCGCTGCAGCGGCTGTCGGTCGAGAAGAACCGGATCGTCGGCGTCGCGTACGGTTATTCCGGACACCAGATGATCGAGCAGGCGCGCGAGATGATCGCGCGCGGCGATCTCGGCGAAATTCGCATCGTGCAGATGCAGTTCGCGCACGGGTTCCACAGCGAGGGTGTCGAGGCCGCGAGCGCGGCCGCGCGCTGGCGCGTCGACCCGAAGTTCGCGGGCCCGAGCTACGTGCTCGGCGACATCGGCACGCATCCGCTGTACATCTCCGAGGTGATGGCGCCCGAGCTTAAGATCCGGCGCCTGATGTGTTCGCGGCAGAGCTTCGTGAAGAGCCGCGCGCCGCTGGAAGACAACGCGTTCACGATCATGGAATACGACACGGGTGCGGTCGGCTACGTGTGGTCGAGCGCGGTGAACGCGGGTTCGATGCACAGCCAGAAGGTGCGCGTGATCGGCTCGAAGGCGAGCGTCGAGTGGTGGGACGAGCATCCGAACCAGCTGCGCTACGAAGTGCAGGGGCAGCCGGCGCAGGTGCTCGATCGCGGGATGGGTTATCTGCATCCGCACGCGTTGCGCGAGGATCGCATCGGCGCCGGGCATCCGGAAGGGCTGTTCGAGGCCTGGTCGAATCTGTATGCGCGCTTCGCGCTCGCGATGGATGCGGCCGACCGCGGCGACGTCGCGGCACTGAAGAACATCCGCTATCCGGACGTCCATGCGGGCGTGGAAGGCGTGCGCTGGGTCGAGAACTGCGTGCGCTCCGCCGATGCGGGCGGCGTGTGGGTCGACTATCGTTGAACCGGTCGAACCGCGCGCGACGGGCCCGCTGCGGTGCGCCGCGCGCCCGTCGCGCAAGGCTTTGCGCCGTCGGCCGGCCTTGGTAGACACCCTAATCTTTACGACGCCGCGTGAGCGTTGGACAATCGCTTCCAGCGTTGCCGTGGAGCGTAGGCAAGTGATGATCGAGCGCGTGGGAGCGAGCACGCGGCGCGGGCCGCGTCGCAAACGTGATTAAATTCGCCCTTCATGCATGGTTCCAGTCGAGTCCCGGGCCGCGCCCGCCAGTATCGCGCGCACATCGGGGCCGTCAACTTCGCGCTATCCGATGAGTTCATCCGAGAAACCTCCCGCCACCGTCGAGCAGTTCCTGCAGCACCTGACGCAGGAGTACGACGGCCTCAGCAATCGCCTGAAGGTGATTGCGCGCCACGTGGAAACGCATCGGGACCAGCTTGGCCTGGAGGGCATCCAGACGCTCGCGCAGGCGTGCGGCGTGCAGCCGTCGGCTGTCGTGCGCTTCGCGAAGCACTTCGGCTTTTCCGGCTTCTCCGAGATGCAGAAGCTGTTCCGCGAGGGGCTCGCGCAGCAGATCGCGCCGGGGCGCGCGTACAACCTGCGGCTGCGCGACGTGATCGAATCGGGCTCGTCGAGCCTGCAGCCCGAGCAGATCGCCGACGAATTCATCAAGGGCAGCATTGCCGGGATGCAGCAGCTGCGGCAGACGCTCGATTCGCAGGCGCTCGCGCAGGCCGTCGACCTGCTCGCCGATACGCAGGCGATCTGGATCGCGGGCTCGCGGCGCGCGTTTCCGATTGCGGTGTATCTCGACTACGCGCTGCAGCACACCGACAAGCGCATCGGGCTGTTCAGCGCGCTCGGCAGCATGCATCTCGGGCAGATCCGCTCGGTGCGCGAGGGCGACGTGATGATCGTCATCTCGTTCATGCCGTATGCGGAGGAAACCGTGCAGGTCGCGCAGCAGGCCGTGCAGCGCGGCGCACGGCTGATCGCGATCACCGACAGCCGGATGAGTCCGCTGGCGCGGGAGGCCGAGGTGACGCTGATGGTGCAGGACAGCGCGACGTTCGGCTTCCGCGCGTTGACGGCCACGATGGGTCTTGCGCAGAGCCTGTTCGTCGCGCTCGCGTACCGGCTCGAACTGTCGTACCTGCCGACCGCCGACGGCGCGCACGGCACGCAGGCCGGCTGACGCCTCCTGCCGGTGTTGCTGGTGTGCCGCCCGCGCGACAGCGCAGCGGGCGGTGTACCGTCAGGCGGTTACTTCGCGGTCGGCATCGCGAATTCGGCGCCCTTGCCGATGCTCGACGACCAGCGCTGCATCACCGACTTCTGGCGCGTGTAGAAACGCACGCCTTCCTCGCCGTACGCGTGCATGTCGCCGAACAGGCTCTTCTTCCAGCCGCCGAAGCCGTGCCACGCCATCGGCACCGGAATCGGCACGTTGATGCCGACCATGCCGACCTGGATGCGCCGCGCGAACTCGCGCGCGATGCCGCCGTCGCTCGTGAAGCACGACACGCCATTGCCGAATTCATGCGCGTTGATCAGGTCGACCGCTTCGCCGAAATCCTTCACGCGCACGCAGCCGAGCACGGGCCCGAAGATTTCTTCCTGGTAGATGCGCATGTCGGGCGTCACGTGATCGAACAGCGTGCCGCCGGTGAAGAAGCCGGCCTCGCGGCCCGGCACGCGCAGCCCGCGGCCGTCGACCACCAGTTGCGCGCCTTCGTTCACGCCTTGCTCGATATAGCCTTCGATGCGCTTCAGCGCATCGCCGGTGACGATCGGGCCCATCTCGACTTCCGGCGACATGCCGTCGCCGATCACCAGCTTGCGTGCACGCTCGGCCACCAGCGGCACGATCTGGTCCGCGACGTCGCCGACCAGCACCGCGACGCTGATCGCCATGCAGCGTTCGCCGGCCGAGCCGTACGCGGCGCCGATCAGCGCATCGACAGCCTGCTCGAGGTTCGCGTCGGGCATCACGACGAGGTGGTTCTTTGCGCCGCCGAGTGCCTGCACGCGCTTGCCCGATTGCACGGCGCGCTGCTGCACGTAGGCCGCGATCGGCGTCGAGCCGACGAAGCTGACGGCTTGCACGTCCGGGTGGTCGAGCAGCGCGTCGACCGCGCCCTTGTCGCCCTGCACGACGTTGAACACGCCGGCCGGGAGACCGGCCTGCGTGAGCAGGTCGGCGATGAACAGGGCCGCCGACGGGTCGCGCTCGCTCGGCTTCAGCACGAACGTGTTGCCCGTCGCGATCGCGACCGGGAACATCCAGCACGGCACCATGCACGGGAAGTTGAACGGCGTGATGCCCGCGACGACGCCGAGCGGCTGGCGCATCGTCCAGTTGTCGATGCCGGTGCTGACCTGGTCGGTGAAGTCGCCCTTCAGCAGCTGCGGCACGCCGCACGCGAATTCGATGATGTCGATGCCGCGCGCGACTTCGCCTTGCGCATCGGAGAACACCTTGCCGTGCTCGGCCGTGATGATCGCCGCGAGGGCGTCGCGGTGCTCGTTCATCAGTTGCAGGAAGCGGTGCAGCACGCGCGCGCGGCGGATCGGCGGTGTCGCGGCCCAGGCCGGGAACGCGGCGTGGGCCGACGCGACGGCCTGCTGCACTTCGCTGTCGTCGGCGAGCGCCACGCGGCGCACCGCGCGGCCGAGCGACGGATTGAGGACGTCCTGGAAGCGGCCGCTGCGGCCGGCGACGGGCGCGCCGTCGACATAGTGGCCGACGTCGGCGTCGGAGGTGTACGCGGGAACCGGATTCATCGTGTCTCCTGGGGGATCGGGTGAGGGTGGACAGCGCCCAGTCTAGGCAAACGGGCAGGGCGGGAGAAGGCCGCGCAGCTTGATTCACTGTTCAGAATTCTGAATAATCACCGGATGAATCAGCAAAATGTCCAGGCGCTCTGGCCGCATATCCATTCGCTGACGGTGCTGGCCGCGGCCGGCAGTTTCACGGCGGCCGCGCAGCGGCTCGGCATCAGCAAGGCCGCGATGAGCCAGCGCATCGCCGATCTCGAAAAGGCCGCCGGCGTGCCGCTCGTGCGGCGCACGACGCGCAGCGTGCGGCTCACCGACGCGGGCCAGACGCTCGTCGACAGCACGCGCGACGCGTTCGAGTCGATCGGGCAGCACTTCGCGCGCGTGAAGGACCTGGCCGGCGAGCCGCGCGGCCTGCTGCGCCTGACGGTGCCGGTTGCGCTCGGGCGCCAGCAGGTCGTGCCGCACCTGCCCGATTTTTTGCGGCAGCATCCTGGCGTGCAGATCGAGCTCGACCTGTCGGACCGGCTGCATTCGCTGACGCAGGAGGGTTTCGATCTCGCGATCCGCCATACGACCACCGCGCCGCAGACCCACGTCGCATGGAAGCTGTGCGACACGCGCTCGCTGCTCGTCGCGAGCCGCGACTATCTCGACGCGCGTGGCGCGCCGCGCCACCCGAGCGAACTCGTCGAGCACAGCTGCCTGTGCTACCTGCGCGACAACGAGCCGGCCGCCTGGAGCTTCGAGCCGCACGGCCGGCGGCGCGAGCGCGTGAGCGTGCCGGTGCGCGGCAGCTTCGCGGCGAACAACAGCGAGGCGATGCGCGAGGCCGCGCTCGGCGGGCTCGGCATCGCGCTGCTGCCGGATTTCAGCGCGCAGCGCGATCTCGACGCCGGCCGGCTGGTCGCGCTGCTCGACGGCTGGCGGCCGTCGGGCGCGTTCGGCGACCACATCTTCGCGATCCGTCCGTACAGCCCGGTCGTGCCGAGCGCGGTGCGCGCGCTCGTGCGGCACCTGCGCGAACGGCTCGCGGGCGGCTTTTCGGGCACCTGAGCCCGGTGTTTGCGGGCGTCCGCTTGGTGGCGGCCCGGGCAGGCGCGGCGGCGCTGCGGTAAAATCGCGGCTTCTCTCCGCGCCTTGAACGGCGCGTCATTCGAAGGTCGACAGCCGATGCAGATTCACAAGGAAGTGGACGCGCGCGGGCTCAATTGCCCGTTGCCGATCCTGCGTGCCAAGAAAGCGCTCGCCGATATGGAAAGCGGGCAAATCCTCAAGGTGCTCGCGACCGATCCCGGCTCGCAGCGCGATTTCGCCGCGTTCGCGAAGCAGACGGGCAACGAGATCGTCGAATCGACGACGCAGGACAAGACCTTCGTGTTCCTGATGCGCCGCCGCTGACGGCCCGTATCGCGGTGCCGGCAGCGCCTGGCGCCGGTCACACTTTTCTGACAATTCTTAAACCTCGCTGCGTGATCGGCTGCGTATACTGACCCGGCCGGTCGTCCGCTCGCAGCGGATGCGCCGGCCACGGTACGTCGTACGGCGGGCACGGGGGCCATGCCTGATGCTACCGTCGTACAACGGGGAGAGGACATGTCCTTCAGACCAGGGACCATTCGAAGTCCGTCCGGAGCGGAACGCAGCGTATCGGGACTGAGCCGTATCGAGCTCGACCCGCAACAGGATCGCCACGCGCGTGCCGCGCTGGAAGCCTACGCGGATTCCGCCGCGGCCGAGATGCCGTGGCTGGCCGAATGGCTCGACGAACGGCTGCGCGATGCCGCGCAGGACGACGGCTCGGGCCTGACCTACTGCGGTGCGACGATCGAGCGTGTGTTCGATCTGGCGCAGGCGTGGGCAGCGAGCCAGCCGGACTACGCGGCCACCGCGTGGGAGCGCGTGCGCGGCCAGTTGCAGCGGATGCTTGCCCAGCCGGCGCGTCCGGAGCCGCTGGCGCATCGCGTGCCGTCCGACGATGCTGTCGAGCCGGTGGCGGGCATCACGGGCGCCGATTAGGCGCTCGATTGCGCGGTGGGTAGGATTATTCGAAGAAAAGACGGTAGTCCGCGCAATTTATTGGCGAATTTCATACTACTATGATGAAATCGCCGGTTCGTCCGTACCCCGTTTTTGAGATATTTGGCTGGGGTCGCCGGTTTGCGCAGGTGGCGCGAGCGGCGAATGACGGCTCGCCGGCCGGTATCCGGAAGCCGCGCACGTGCTGCGCGGCCGGGTGGGGCGGGGAGCTGAACAGGACGAATCGATTTCGATTTGCGGGGTGCTATGAGAATTGCTGTACTGGATGACGATCCGGCCCAGACGGATTTCGTCAGTCAAACGCTGACGGCCGTTGGCCATACGTGCTACGCGTTCAAGGAAGGCAAGGCCCTGAAGAAGCGCCTGCAGCGCGAGACGTTCGATCTGCTGGTGCTCGACTGGAACGTGCCCGACATGTCCGGCGAGGAAGTGCTGAAGTGGGTGCGCGCCAATCAGACCGAGCACAGCCTGCCGATCATCTTCATGACGAGCCGTGACGACGAGGCGGGGATCACGCAGATCCTCAACGCCGGCGCCGACGACTACGTGGTCAAGCCGGTGTCGGGCCCGATCCTGCGCGCGCGCATCGGCTCGCTGCTGCGGCGCGCGTATCCGGTCAACGCCGAGGCCACCGTTCGTGAATTCGATCAATTCCGTTTCGACGTGAACCTGAAGCAGGCCTACGTCGGCGACAAGGCCGTGAGCCTCACGCAGAAGGAATTCGAACTCGCGCTGCTGCTGTTCCAGCACCTCGACCGGCCGCTGTCGCGCGCGCACATTCTCGATCTCGTGTGGAAGCAGGCGACCGACATCCCGTCGCGCACGATGGATACGCACATCTCGATGCTGCGCACCAAGCTCGGCCTGCGGCCCGAAAACGGTTATCGCCTCGCGCCGATCTACGGCTACGGCTACCGGCTCGAACGGGTCGGGCAGGGAGAACCGGAGTGACCACGGGAATCACGCAGCGCACGGCGAACCTGCGCACGGTCGCGCTGCGCGCAGCCTGCGCGGTCGCGTTTGCGTTCGCCGCGCAGCATGCGGCGGCCCAGCCGCCCGCGGCGGCGGGCAAGATGGTCGTCTACCGCACGCAGGCGGGCGACACGCTGTACGACGTCGCCGCGCGCTATCTGCAGGGCGCGGACGACTGGCAATTGCTGCAACAGATCAACGGCGTGCCCGCGCCGAAGCATCTGCAGCCCGGCATCGCGCTGAAGCTGCCGGTGGCGCGCCTGCGCAAGGAAAAGCTGACCGCCCGCGTCGTCGCGGTGCAGGGCACGGCCGAACGCGCGTCCGGCGATGCTTTTGCGCCGCTCGCGAACGACGCGACGCTCGCCGAGGGCGACCGCGTGCGCACGGGCCCGAACGGCTTCGTGACGCTCGAGCTCGCCGACGGCACGCACATGAGCCTGCCGCCCGACAGCCAGCTCGACCTGAAGGCGCTGCGCCGCACGGTGCTGACCGGCACGCTCGATCGTGAGTTCGAACTCACGCGCGGCTCGGTCGACAGCGAGGTCACCCATCTGAAGAAACGCGACGACCGCTTCCAGATCCGGTCGCCGTCGGTCGTGGCCGGCGTGCGCGGCACGCACTTTCGCGTGAACTACGACGCGGCCGGCAGTGCGTCGACGCGCGTCGAAGTGCTCGACGGCACCGTCGGCGTCGCGGGCGGCCGCAAGCCCGCCGATCCGACGCTCGTGCATGCGAATTTCGGCAGCGTCGCGACATCGTCCGGCGCGGTCGGCGCGCCCGTCGAACTGCTGCCCCCACCGGCGCTCGCGCATCCCGACAAGGTGCAGGACGAGCCCGAGGTCGCCTTCGACGTCGCGCCGCTCTCCGACGCGCATGCGTACCGCGTGCAACTCGCGCACGACGCCGGGCTGCTCGACCTGTTCCGTGAAACGCGCACCGATTCGCCGCGCGCGGTCTTCCGCGACGTGCCGAACGGGAACTACTTCGTGCGGGTCGCCGCGATCGATGCGAACGGCCTCGAGGGCCGGCCGCGGACGTACGCGTTCGAACGCCGCGTGATGGGGCTCGACGCGAGCGCGTCGCCCGGCGCCGGCGGCTACGAGTTCCGCTGGTCGCCGAACGGTTCGGGCGAGGGTGCGCGCTACCGGTTCGTGCTGTCGCGCTCGAAGGACCTGAGCGCGCCGGTCGTCGACCAGGTCGGCCTGCATACGCGCCAGATCACCGTCGCGCACCTGCCGCCGGGCGAGTATTTCTGGGCCGTGACCGTCGAGGAGTTCGAAGGCGGCAAGTTCTACGAGAAGACCAGTCCGGTCAGCGCGTTCACGCTGTCGCGCTGATCCGCGGCGCATGAAACCCGATTCCGTTTCTCCGCGGCGGCGCCTCGGCCGCCGCTTCCTGATCGAATGGATCGCGATCGGCTGCCTCGGGATCGCGGTGATCCTCGCGTGCGCGCTCGGCCGGCTGTCGGCGAGCGTCGACGGCCTGATCTACGACCGGCTGCTGATGCTGCGCAGCCTGCCGCTGTCACCCGACGTGGTCGTCGTCGACATCGACAACCAGAGCGTGTCCGCGCTTGGCCGCTGGCCGTGGTCGCGCGACGTGCATGCGCGGCTGCTCGACACGCTGGCGCGCGCGCAGCCGGCCGCCGTCGTCTACGACGTGCTGTTTACCGAACCGTCGCCGGAAGATCGCGCGTTCGCGGACGCCATGACCCACGTGCCGACCTTCCTGCCCGTGCTGCTGAGCCCCGAGCAGGCGGACGGCTCGCGCGCGGTCGATCCGCCGGTGGCCGCGCTTGCGGCGCGCGCGGTCGGGCTCGGCCACATCAACCTCGAAGTCGACCGCGACGGCATCGTACGCAGCGTGGCGCTGTACGAAAGCGACGGCCGCGTGCGCTGGCCGCAGCTGATGGTGCCCGTCTACCGCGCGATCCAGGCCGGCCGGCTGCACCCGGTCGGCGGCATGCCCGGCGCGGATGCGCACGACCTGTCGCGCGATGCGGCGGGCGAGGGCCGCTACCTGATCCCGTTCAGCCGCAACACGCCCGCGTATCCGACGCTGTCGTTCGACGACGTCCTCGAAGGGCGCGTGAAACCCGATGCGCTGCGCGGCAAGATCGTCGTCGTCGGCGTGACGGCGTCGGGGCTGTACGACCGCTTCGCCACGCCCGTGTCCGGCGAGTTCGGGCCGCTCGCCGGCGTGTATATCCATGCCAACGTACTCGACATGCTGGCGACCGGCAGTGCGATCTCGCCGGCGTCGCCCGCCGGGCTGTTCGTCGCGTCGCTGCTGCCGCTCGCCGCGCTGCTGGGCGGCTTCCTGATGCTGTCGCCGTGGCGCGCGCTGCTGCTGACGCTGAGCCTGGCCGCGCTGGCCGTCGTCGCGAGCATGGCGCTGCTGTTCGAGGCGCGCATCTGGCTGTCGCCGGCGCCCGCGATCTTCGGGCTGGTCGCCGTCTACCCGATCTGGAACTGGCGGCGCCTGGAAATGACGATGTCGTATCTGCGGCGCGAGCTGCAGCGGCTCGCCGACGAGCCGCACCTGCTGCCCGAGGCGCCACGCACGCGCAGCGTCGGCGGCGACGTGCTCGAGCGGCAGATGGCGCTGATGGCGCAAGCCGCGCAGCGCGTGCAGGACATGAAGCGCTTCGTGTGGGACAGCCTCGACAGCATGCCCGAGCCGATTTTCGTGACCGACCTGGCCGGCACCGTGCTGATCGCGAACCATGCGGCCAAGCGCTACGGGTCGCGCCTGTCGCTGCCGCTGCCGGAAGGCCGGCCGCTGCGCACCGCGCTCGGCGAGCTGGCCTTCATGAAGACCGTCGACGGCAACGCCGAACACGACGCGGTGATCCGCGAACACTGGCCGGCGGCACTCGACCCGACGCTCGAGGCCGAGCACGACGCGATGGCGCGCGGCATCGAGGTGCGCGATCGTGACGGGCTCGACCATCTGCTACGCTACGCGGCGTGCACGAACGCGCAGGGCCGCGTGACGGGCTGGATCGCCGGCCTCGTCGACGTGACTGAACTGCACGCGGCCGAGCGGCAGCGCGAGGAAGCGCTGCACCTGCTGTCGCATGACATGCGCTCGCCGCAGTCGTCGATTCTCGCGCTCGTCGAGATCGAGCGCGACCGCGCCGAGACCGACGCGATGCGCGGGCTGCTCGCGCGGATCGAGCGCTATGCGCACCGTGCGCTGTCGCTGGCCGACGAGTTCGTGCAGCTGGCGCGCGCGGAGTCGCAGGTGTACCAGCTCGAGGTGACGAGCCTCGTCGACGTGCTGATCGATGCGAGCGACGAGGTGTGGCCGCAGGCGCAGGCGAAGCACATTCGCGTCGACACCGACGTCGGCACCGACATGTGCTGGGTGCGCGCGGACCGCTCGCTGATCACGCGCGCGTTCGTGAACCTGCTGAACAACGCAGTCAAATACAGTCCGTCCGATACCGTGATCACGTGTACGCTGGCGGTCGAGCACGCGTCGAAACGGATGTTCTGTACGATTCGCGATCAGGGATACGGCATTGCGCCGGAAGATCAGCGGCATCTGTTCGAGCGTTTCAAGCGATTCCATGCCGGCGAGCGGCCCGAAATCTCGGGCTCCGGGCTCGGCATGGCATTCGTGAAGACGGTCGTCACGCGCCATGGGGGCAGCGTGTCGGTCGACAGCGAGGTGGGTGTCGGCACCGCGGTGACGGTGTCGCTGCCCGCGATCGACGAGCCGTCCGCCTGACAGGGCCGGGCGCGACGGCAGGCATTTGGGGAAAGCCATGAGAAAGGAATGGGCAGCGACCGCGCTGGCGGCGTCGCTGTTGACGGGTTGCGCCGGCGTGACGAGCGGTGTCAGTGCGGTCGGGCAGCCGAACGCGTTCGCATCCGGTGCGCACGGCTACGATTTCGTGCGGACGGCCGCGCAGGCCGATGATGCCGAATACCGGCAGATCGAGACGCTCGTGCGCGACGAACTCGCGCACCGCGGCTTCGATGCGAAGCCGCTCGCGGCCGCGCGCTACCGGCTGTCGATCGCGTATGCGACGCAGCCGGCCTCGGTCGCGGCGATCGCCGACGGGTGCGGGGCCGCGAGCAGCGCATGCGTGACGGTCGACGGGCCGGCGCCGTTCGCGCTGCCGTTCATGGGCCGCGTGTATCGCCATGTGCTGACGCTGCGCTTCGTCGACGCGAAATCGGGCGCCGACGTCTACCGCGTATCGGCCGCGCTGCGCGATCGCGATCCCGGCACGCAGCAGGCCGCGCCGGCGCTCGTGAAGAGCGCGCTCGCGAAGGTGCCGTTCGGCGACGGCGGCGGCTGGCTCGTCAAGACGAAAAAAGACGACGCGGGCGGGATGCCGGGCGTCGTCTCGGTGAAGCCGGTCGAAGCGCGCTGAGCGTCGGCCGGTGAGGTGAGGGCAGGCCCGCCGGAGCGGGCCCTTGCCCTTGCCGCGTTCAGGCGGCCGGATGTGCGCCGTCGCGCGTGCGCAGGTACGCGTCGAACTCCGCGCCGACTTCCGCGTGGCGCAGCGCGAATTCGACCGTCGCCTTCAGGTAGCCGAGCTTGCTGCCGCAGTCGTAGCGCGTGCCCTGGTACTTGTAGGCCAGCACTTGCTCGTCGGCGAGCAGCGCCTGGATCGCGTCGGTGAGCTGCAGCTCGCCGCCCGCGCCGGGCTTCAGCGCACGCAGGTGCTCGAAGATCCGCGGCTTCAGGATGTAGCGGCCGACCACGCCGAGGTTCGACGGCGCGACTTCCGGCGCCGGCTTCTCGACGATCGCCGACATCTTGACGATCGACTCTTCCCACTCCTTGCCGTCGACGATCCCGTACGACTTCGTCTCCGACGGCGGGATCTCCTCGACGCCGATCACCGAGCTGTGATAGTGGTCGAACACGTCGACCATCTGCTTCATCACGGGCGGGTTGCCGTCGAGCAGGTCGTCCGCGAGGATCACCGCGAACGGGTTGTCGGCCACCAGCTTTTCCGCGCACAGCACCGCATGGCCGAGGCCGAGCGCTTCCGGCTGGCGCACGTAGAAGCAGTCGACATGGCTCGGCTTGATGCTGCGCACCAGTTCGAGCAGCTTTTCCTTGCCGCGCGCCTCGAGTTCGGCCTCGACCTCGTACGACTTGTCGAAGTGGTCCTCGATCGCGCGCTTGCTGCGCCCGGTGACGAAGATCATCTCGGTGATGCCGGCGGCGATCGCTTCTTCGACAGCGTACTGGATCAGCGGCTTGTCGACGACCGGCAGCATTTCCTTGGGGCTCGCTTTCGTTGCCGGGAGGAACCGCGTGCCGAGACCAGCAACGGGGAACACTGCCTTGGTAACTTTCAACATGATCGAACCTTTATTCCTGTAATCGACTTGTCAGATGGTCTATGTTCACGTCCCCATTATAGTGAACGCAAACGACCTTACCCTTTGTTACGCAGGCAACCGATCGAGCTGAGCGCGCAGTTTGTCGAGCGTGCTCTGGAATTCCGCGACGCGCTTCTGCTCCTGTTCGACCACGGCCGGCGGCGCTTTCGCGACGAATGCCTCGTTGCCGAGCTTCGCATTGCACTTCGTGATCTCGTTCGTCAGGCGCGTGATTTCCTTTGACAGGCGCTCGCGTTCGGCCGCGACGTCGATCTCGACCTTCAGCACCAGCTTGTTCGGCCCGACGATCGCGATCGGCGCGCCGTGCGCTTCCTTGTCGAGCGTCGCTTCGTCCGCGAGGATCTGCACTTCCGACAGGCGCGCGAGGGCCTGGACGTACGGCGCGAACGAGCGCAGGCGCTCGGCATCGCCGGCTGCGAGCAGCGGCACCTTGGTGGCCGGCGACAGGTTCATCTCGCCGCGCAGGTTGCGGCATGCGTCGACGATCGCCTTCAGGTCGGCTGCCCACTGTTCGGACACCTCGTCGATCTTCTGCAGGTTCGCGATCGGGTACGCCTGCGTCATCAGCGACGCTTCGCCTTCGGCCTTGCCTTGCGGATAGCGGCCCGCCAGCGGCGCGACCTTCTGCCAGAGCGCTTCGGTGATGAACGGGATGATCGGGTGCGCGAGGCGCAGCACCGTCTCGAGCACGCGCAGCAGCGTGCGGCGCGTCGCGCGCTGCTGTTCCGGCGTGCCGTTCTGGATCTGCACTTTCGCGAGTTCGAGATACCAGTCGCAGTACTCGTCCCACACGAACTTGTAGATGCCGCTGGCGATGTTGTCGAAGCGGTAATCGGCGAAGCCCTTCGCGATGTCGGCTTCCGTGCGCTGCAGCAGCGACACGATCCAGCGGTCGGCCGCCGAGAAGTCGAGGTAGCCGCCCGGGCCGCAATCGCCCGCGCCGCAGACTTCCGGCTTGTCGCTGCCGCAGTCGTGGCCTTCGCAGTTCATCAGCACGAAGCGCGTGGCGTTCCACAGCTTGTTGCAGAAGTTGCGATAGCCTTCGCAGCGCGCGAGGTCGAAGTTCACGTTGCGGCCGAGCGTCGCCATCGACGCCATCGTGAAGCGCAGCGCGTCGGTGCCGAACGCGGCGATGCCGTCCGGGAATTCCTTGCGCGTCTTCTTCTCGATCGTCGCGGCCTGCTTCGGGTTCATCAGGCCCGTCGTGCGCTTCGCGACCAGCGTGTCGAGGTCGATGCCGTCGACGATGTCGATCGGGTCGAGCGTGTTGCCCTTGCTCTTCGACATCTTCTGGCCTTCCGCGTCGCGCACGAGGCCGTGCACGTAGACGGTGTGGAACGGCACCTTGCCCGTGAAGTGCGTGGTCATCATCACCATCCGGGCGACCCAGAAGAAGATGATGTCGAAGCCCGTGACGAGCACCGACGACGGCAGGAAGTGCTTCAGTTCAGGCGTTTCGTTCGGCCAGCCGAGCGACGAGAACGGCACGAGCGCCGACGAGAACCACGTGTCGAGCACGTCTTCGTCGCGCTTCAGCGCACCCGTGTAACCCTTCGCGGCAGCCTGCGCGCGCGCTTCTTCCTCGTTGCGCGCGACGAACACCTCGCCGTTCTCGCCGTACCACGCGGGAATCTGGTGGCCCCACCACAGCTGGCGCGAGATGCACCAGTCCTGGATGTTCTCGAGCCACTGGTAGTAGGTGGTCGTCCAGTTTTCGGGGACGAACTTGATCTGGCCGCTGCGCACGACGTCGAGCGACGTTTCCGTGATCGACTTGCCCGGATTGAACGTGCCTTCCGGCGCCGGCTTCGTCATCGCGACGAACCACTGGTCGGTCAGCATCGGCTCGATCACGACGCCCGTGCGGTCGCCGCGCGGCACCATCAGCTTGTGCGGCTTCACCGAGTCGAGGAAGCCTTCCGCGTCGAGGTCGGCGACGATCGCCTTGCGCGCGTCGAAGCGGTCGAGGCCGCGATACTGCTCGGGGCCGTTGTCGTTGATCTTCGCGTCGAGCGTCAGGATCTCGATCGGCGCGAGCTTGTGGCGCTGGCCGACCTGGTAGTCGTTGAAGTCGTGCGCGGGCGTGACCTTCACGACGCCCGTGCCGAACTCGCGGTCGACGTAGTCGTCGGCGATCACCGGGATCTCGCGGCCCGTCAGCGGCAGCGTGACGAGCTTGCCGATCAGGTGCGCGTAGCGCTCGTCTTCCGGGTGAACCATCAGCGCGACGTCGCCGAGCATCGTTTCCGGGCGCGTCGTGGCCACGGTCAGCGAGCCCGAGCCGTCGACGAGCGGGTAGCGGATGTGCCACAGGTGGCCGTTTTCCTCTTCGCTCACGACTTCGAGGTCCGACACGGCGGTCAGCAGCACCGGATCCCAGTTCACGAGCCGCTTGCCGCGGTAGATCAGGCCCTGTTCAAAGAGCGTGACGAACACGTCGCGCACGGCGGCCGACATCTTGTCGTCCATCGTGAAGTATTCGCGCGACCAGTCGGGCGATGCGCCGAGGCGGCGCACCTGGCCGGTGATCGTCGAACCCGATTTTTCCTTCCATTCCCACACGCGCTCGACGAACTTCTCGCGGCCGAGGTCGTGGCGCGACACACCCTGCGCGTCGAGCTGGCGCTCGACGACGATCTGGGTCGCGATCCCCGCGTGGTCGGTGCCGGGCACCCACAGCGTGTTCTCGCCGAGCATCCGGTGGTAGCGGGTGAGGCCGTCCATGATCGTCTGGTTGAACGCGTGGCCCATGTGCAGCGTGCCCGTCACGTTCGGCGGCGGCAACTGGATCGAGAAATCGGGGCGGGCCGGATCGAAGGCCGGGGCCGCGTAGCCGCGCTTTTCCCACTCCGGCCCCCATTGGGACTCGATGGTGTGGGGCTCGAAGCTCTTCGCAAGCGTGTTGTCGCTCATGTTGGAAATCTGCCGAAAAATGCGTGAATTGGATGCCGAATCTGACAATTATATAGACGCGTTTATATCGAAAGCGAGTTTCCGATATCAACGCGTCTATATTTGCCCGCCATTACGTTCCTCGCATCGGCGCGCTCCGCTGCCATCGCGGCAGGTTTGAGCGATCGTGAACGGCAAGCTTCCCGTCGGACTTATAATGTCGGGTCCGCATTTTTCTCGCCCGTTAGCTGCCGCTCCATGCCCGACCTGCTCGCCAATCTGAACCCCGAACAACTCGCCGCCGTCACGTTGCCGAACGAACCGGCGCTGATCCTCGCAGGGGCGGGCAGCGGCAAGACCCGCGTGCTGATCACCCGCATCGCGTGGCTGATCCAGCAAGGCTACGCGTCGCCGCCCACCGTGCTCGCCGTGACCTTCACGAACAAGGCCGCGCGCGAAATGATGGCGCGCCTGTCGGCGATGATGCCGATCGACACGCGCGGGATGTGGATCGGCACGTTCCACGGCCTGTGCAACCGGATGCTGCGCACGCACTGGCGTGACGCCGGCCTGCCGCAGACCTTCCAGATCCTCGATACGGCCGACCAGCTGTCCGCGATCAAGCGGCTGATGAAGGCGGCGAACGTCGATGATGAAAAGTACCCGCCGAAGAACGTGCAGTACTTCATCAACAACGCGAAGGAGCAGGGGCTGCGTCCCGACAAGGTCGACGCGTCCGACAACTTCAACCGCAAGTTCGTCGAGCTGTACCAGGCGTACGACCAGCAGTGCCAGCGCGAGGGCGTCGTCGATTTCCCCGAGCTGCTGTTGCGCTGCTACGAACTGCTCGCGTACAACGCGCCGCTGCGCGCGCACTACCAGGCGCGCTTCCGGCACATCCTCGTCGACGAGTTCCAGGACACCAACAAGCTGCAGTACGCGTGGCTCAAGATGCTCGCGGGCGGCGAGAACGCGATCTTCGCGGTCGGCGACGACGACCAGTCGATCTACGCGTTCCGCGGCGCGAACGTCGGCAACATGCGCGACTTCGAAGACGAATTCCGCGTGCGCAACCTGATCAAGCTCGAGCAGAACTACCGGTCGCACGGCAACATCCTCGACGCGGCGAACCAGCTGATCTCGAACAACGCGCACCGCCTCGGCAAGAACCTGCGCACCGACGCGGGCCACGGCGAGCCCGTGCGCGTGTACGAAGCGAGCACCGATTCGCAGGAAGCCGGCTGGATCGTCGAGGAGATCCGCTCGCTGATCAACACCGGGATGGCACGCAGCGAAGTGGCCGTCCTGTACCGCAGCAACGCGCAGTCGCGCTCGATCGAGCACACGCTGATGTCGTCGGGCATCCCGTACCGCGTGTACGGCGGCCTGCGCTTCTTCGAGCGCCAGGAAGTGAAGCATGCGCTCGCGTACCTGCGCCTGATCGACAACCCGAACGACGACACCGCGTTCGTGCGCGTCGTGAACTTCCCGACCCGCGGCATCGGTGCGCGCTCGATCGAGCAGCTGGCCGACGCCGCGCGCCTGTACGGCTGCTCGATGGCCGCCGCGATTCCGTACGTGACGGGCAAGGCCGGCACGAGCCTCGGCGGGTTCGCGAACCTGGTCGCGAAGATGCGCGCCGACACGCAGCACATGAACCTGCCCGACACCGTCGAGCACATCGTGCGCGCCAGCGGCCTCGCCGATTTCTACCAGGGCGAGCGCGAAGGCCAGGACCGTCTCGAGAACTTGCAGGAACTCGTGAACGCGGCCACCGCGTTCATCGCCGAGGAAGGCTACGGGCTCGACACGCCGGCCCGTTCGATCCCGCTGCGCGCGGGTGCGATCGCGGCGCCCGAGCTCGGCACCGCGACGGACGATCCGGCGGTCGACGTGCTCGACCCGGTATCGCCCGCCGACCCGGCACAGAATCCCGACACGATGACGCCGCTCGCCGGCTTCCTGTCGCATGCGTCGCTGGAGGCCGGCGACAACCAGGCGCAGGCCGGGCAGGACGCCGTGCAGCTGATGACGGTGCACGCGGCGAAGGGGCTCGAATTCTCGGCCGTGTTCATCACGGGCCTCGAGGAAGGGCTGTTCCCGCACGAGAACAGCGTGCTTGAATCGGACGGCCTCGAGGAAGAGCGCCGGCTGATGTACGTCGCGATCACGCGTGCGAAGGAGCGGCTCTACCTGTCGTTCGCGCAGAGCCGGATGCTGCACGGCCAGACGCGCTACAACGTGCGCTCGCGTTTCTTCGACGAATTGCCCGAGCACGTGTTGAAGTGGCTGACGCCGAAGGTCGAGGCCGGTTCGCGCTGGGGCGGCCGGTCGGACAACGCCGGGTACGGGCGCGACTGGTTCGCGCGGCCGGGCGGCGGCAGTCGCGAGCAGATCGTCGACCCGGCCGTGTCCGCGCCGCTGCCGGCGTTCGCGGACAAGCAGCGCGCGGCCGATGCCGGCTTCCGGGTCGGCCAGCAGGTGTTCCACACCAAGTTCGGCGAAGGCACGGTCACCGCGCTCGAAGGCAACGGCACCGATGCGAAGGCGCAGGTGAAGTTCAAGCGGCACGGCGAGAAGTGGCTCGCGCTCGCGGTCGCGAAACTGCAGGCGGTGGAATGATGGGCATCGACCTGGATGTGACGCCTGCGGCCCGCCCGCTCGGCATTCTGGCCGCGCTGCCCGAGGAACTCGGCGACCTGATCGCCGCGATGCGCGCCGACGGCGCGATGAAAACGGTCACGCTCGGCCGTCGCGATTATCACGTCGGCACCGTGCATGGCGCGGCCTGCGTCGTGACGCTCGCACGGGTCGGCAAGGTCGCGGCCGCCGCGACGGTCAGCGCGCTGATCCACGTGTTCGGCGTGGCGGGCGTCGTGTTCACCGGCGTCGCGGGCGGCGTGTCGCGCACGGTGCGGGTCGGCGATGTCGTCGTGGCCGATACGCTGCTGCAGCATGATCTCGACGCGTCGCCGCTCTTTCCGCGCTACGAGGTGCCGCTGCTCGGCATCACGCGTTTCGCGACCGACGCGGCGCTGACCGCCAGCCTGCGGGCGGCGTGCACGCAGTTCGTCGAGGAAGAGGGCGCGCAGTTCGCCGCGCGTTTCGGCCTGGCCGGTGCGACGCTGCATGCGGGGCTCATCATCAGCGGCGATCGTTTCGTGTCGAGCGAGCGCGAGGTCGTCGCGCTGCGCGACGCGCTGCCGGATGCGCTCGCGGTCGAGATGGAAGGCGCCGCGATCGCGCAGGTGTGCGCGGAGCACGACGTGCCGTTCGCGCTCGTGCGCACGATCTCCGATACGGCCGACGATCACGCGACGCAGTCGTTCTCGCACTTCCTGTCGGCGATCGCGAGCAGCTATTCGTCGGGCATCCTCAAGCGTTTCCTGACGCTGCATGCGACGACGGCGGCCTGAAGCCGCCGCCGTTTTCTTCATTCCTTCATTCGAGCCGTTCGACCGGCCGCGGCGCGCACGCCGCGGCCGGTGCGTCACGCCTGCTTGCGCCGGCTGCTTTCGAGGTTCGGCAGGAACACGGTGAATACGCCGATCAGCGGCAGGAACGAGCACACCTTGTAGACGAACGGGATGCTCGTCGCGTCCGCGAGCTGGCCGAGCACGGCCGCGCCGACCCCGCCGAGGCCGAACGCGAAGCCGAAGAACAGGCCCGCGACCATCCCGACCTTGCCGGGCATCAGCTCCGTCGCATAGACGAGGATCGCGGCGAACGCCGACGCGAGCACGACGCCGATGATCACGGTCAGTACGCTGGTCCAGAACAGGTTTGCGTACGGCAGCAGCATCGTGAACGGCGCGACGCCGAGGATCGACACCCAGATCACGTACTTGCGGCCGATCCGGTCGCCCACCGGCCCGCCGATCAGCGTGCCGGCCGCCACGGCCGCGAGGAACACGAACAGGTGGATCTGCGCGGCCTGCACCGACAGGTGGAACTTGTCGATCAGGTAGAACGTGAAATAGCTGTTGATGCTCGCGAGGTAGAAGTACTTCGAGAACACGAGCAGCACCAGCACGCCGATCGCGCCCAGCACGCGGCCGCGCGACAGCGTCGGGTGGCCGGCCGCCGCGGCCTTCTTCTTCATCGACGGATGCTTCTTGTACCAGTGGCCGATCTGCGTGAGGACGATCATCGCGACGAGCGCGGCCGCCGAGAACCACGCGATGCTGTGCTGGCCGTGCGGAATGATCACGAGTGCGGCGAGCAGCGGCCCGAGCGCGGAGCCCGCGTTGCCGCCGACCTGGAACACCGATTGCGCGAGCCCGTGCTGGCCGCCCGACGCCATCCGCGCGACGCGCGACGACTCGGGATGGAACACCGACGAACCGCAGCCGACGAGCGCGGCGGCCACCAGCAGCATCGGGAAATTCGGCGCGACCGACATCAGCAGCAGCCCCGCGAGCGTGAAGCCCATGCCGACCGGCAGCGAATACGGCTTCGGACGCTTGTCGGTATAGAGGCCGATGAGCGGCTGCAGCAGCGACGCGGTGATCTGGTAGGTGAGGGTGATCAGGCCGATCTGTGCGAACGACAGCGCGAACTGGCTCTTGAGCATCGGATAGATCGCGAGGATCAACGACTGGATCATGTCGTTGAGCATGTGCGAGAAGCTGATCGCGCCGAGCACCGGGTACACGGTGCGGGCGACGGGGGGAGCGGATGGCTGGGCGGCGGCTGCGCCGGCGGAGCCGGTGTCGAGGCTGGTTTCCATGTGAGAGCTGAACGAGTTGAGGTGGCGGGCGCGCTCTGCTGGGGACTGGCGCGTCTTGATTCGTTGCTGCGTCAAAGAAGTGTAATGTGGCGTATCGAGAATGTCCGGACAACTTTTATCGTGAATCGGACATTCATCTGATGGATCGTCAGGTACGCGCTTTTTTGGCCGGGTATAACGCTGGCGGCGCGCCTGCCCGTCATGGGAGGGCGCGCCCGGGGCCGGTGGGTGGTTTCCCGGACTCAAGAAACGGCGGTGGCGGCCGTAGAACGACCCAATGACAACAGGCGCGCCGCGCCCGGCACCGGCTATCCGCCGGTGCGGGCGCAGGACGCGCGGCAAGGCCAGCCATCGCGGGAATGCCGGGACCGACCTTTCCGGCCGCGTGATCAATACGGGGATAGTTCGATGAAAGCAGCATCTTTGCATCCACAGCCGGGTGCGGCCGCCGCCGCCCCCGACGTTGCCGCCGGCCGCGCCGCACGGCGCCTGCGCGTGGCGCGTCGCGAGCGCCGGCCGTGGACCGTCAAGGCGACGTTGCGCGCCGCCTTCGCGATCCTGCTCGCCGGCACGCTGGCGATCGGCATGTTTTCGCTCTGGCAGATCAGCCGGCTGAATGCGTCGATCGCGTCGGTCTACGAGCAGGGCCACGTCGCGAGCCGCGCGGCCGCGGAGGTCCGGGCCGAAGTGCTGCGCGCGAGCCGTGCCCAGAAGATGCTGTTGACCGCGACCACCGCGAAGGAGCGCGACGAACTGGGCGCCGACGTGGGCGCGGGGCTCGCGTCGATCGGCCAGGCGCTCGGCACGCTGCAGCGCTACGCGGATCCGGCCGACGCCGACGATTCGGCGCGGCTGCACGCGTTCTCGACGGCGGTCGGTACGTGGAGCGCGCATCTGCGCGATTTCGTCGAACTCGTGCGTGCGCAGCCGCTCGACCTGTCGCAGATGAACTGGCAGGTCGGCACGCAGGACGTGTCGCTGCTGGTCGAAACCGGCAAGCTCGAGAAACTCGTCGCCGAACTCGTGAAGACGCGCGGCGCGAAGTCGAAGGCGACGCTCGATGCGTCCGCCACCATTTTCTCGTCGTCGTTCGCGATGATCGCGGCGATGACGGTTGCGCTGATCGTGCTCGCGATCGTGATCGCCGAGCGCGTCGTGCGCCGTCTCGCGTCGCAGCTCGGCGGCGAGCCCGCGCACGCGAAGGCGATCGCCGCGGACATCGCGCGCGGCGACCTGACGCGACCGATCACGCTGGGCCGGCACGACCGCGACAGCATGGTGCGTGCGCTGGCCGAGATGCAGACCGGGCTCGCGGCGACCGTCGGCGAGATCGCCGTCAGCGCCGAGGCGATCGCGGCGGCGTCGGGCGAGATCTCCACCGGCAACCTCGACCTGTCGAAGCGTACCGAGCAGCAGGCCGTCGCGCTCGAACGCACCGCGGCCAGCATGGAGCAGCTCACGTCGACCGTACGCCAGAACGCCGAGAACGCGCGGCAGGCGAGCGCGCTCGCGGCCAATGCGTCGGCGGTCGCGGAGACGGGCGGGGAAGTCGTCGGGCGTGTGGTGGCGACGATGAGCGAGATCGACGACAGCGCGAAGAACATCCGCGACATCATCGGCACGATCGAGGGGATCGCGTTCCAGACCAACATTCTCGCGTTGAACGCGGCGGTCGAGGCGGCGCGCGCGGGCGAACAGGGGCGTGGTTTTTCGGTGGTCGCGGGCGAGGTGCGGTTGCTCGCGCAGCGTTCGGCGACCGCGGCGAAGGAGATCCGCGAGCTGATCGGTGCATCGGTCGAACGCGTCGCGAACGGCGCGACGCTCGCGCACGATGCGGGCCGCACGATGGGCGACGTCGTGCGCGCGGTCAAGCGCGTGACCGACATCATCGGCGAGATTTCGGCGGCATCCGACGAGCAGAGCGCCGGTATCGAGGAGATCGGCCGTGCGGTCACGCAGATGGATGCCGGCACGCAGCAGAACGCGGCGCTCGTCGAACAGGCGGCCGCGGCCGCGAATGCGCTCGACGAGCAGGCTCAGGCGCTGAAGTCGCTGGTCGGGCGTTTCCGCATCGCCGCGTAAGCGCCCCCGGCCATCCGGGGTTTACGACTTCTTCTGCTTGTCCGGATCGATGATGACCGTGCAGGTCGTGCCCGCCGACAGCACCACGTCGGCCGGCACGTCGTCGATCTTGATGCGCACCGGCACGCGCTGCGCGAGGCGCACCCAGTTGAAGGTCGGGTTCACGTCCGCGACGAGGTCGCGGCTCTGCGGGTTGTCACGATCGTAGATGCCGCGCGAGATGCTCTCGACGTGGCCCTTCATCACGCCGCCGCTCATCAGCCGCATCTCGGCCGGCGCACCGATCTTCACGCGCGGCAGCTTGGTTTCCTCGAAGTAGCCGTAGACCCAGAACGAGTGGCTGTCGACGATCGCGAGCTTCGCCTGGCCGGCCACCGCATAATTGCCCTTGAAGGTCTGCAGGTTCGTGATGTAGCCGTCGACCGGCGCGACGACGCGCGTGCGCTCGAGGTTGAGCTTCGCGGCATCGAGTGCGGCGATCGCCTGCTGGTACTGCGCATCGGCGCTCGACGCGCTGTGCGCGGCGTTCTCGCGGTTTTCCTTCGACACGACGAGCGCATCGAGATCCGCGCGGCGCGCCGCGTCGTCGCGGCGCATCTGCAGTTCCGCGCGGCGGGCGGCGACGGCCGCCTGCGCCTGCTCGACCGCGATCTGGTAGTGCGACGGGTCGATCTGCATGATCAGGTCGCCTTTCTTGACGAGCTGGTTGTCATGCACGGGCAGCTCGACGATCGCGCCCGACACGTCCGGCGCGACGTTGACGATCTCGGCGCGCACGCGCCCGTCGCGCGTCCACGGATCATCCATGTAGTGCACCCACAGCGAGCGCCCGATCAGGATCGCGACGAGAAGAATGATGGCGGTCGCGACGAAGCCGAAGAGTTTTCTGAGAATCATGATGGTTCGAAATCAACGGTAAACGGCAAGACTCAGTCCGCCGCAAATGCAGACGAGAAGGCAGGCCCGGAACAGCGACGGGTGCCAGACGAGTCGGTAGAGGCCCGTGTAGGCGAGCAGGCGGTCGACGGCCCAGGTCGCGAGCGCGCCGAGGACGAACATCAGCACCACCGTGGGCATGTAGGCATCGAGAATGGCGATTTCACGCGGCATCATGACGAGGCTCCTGGTTGGGGACGCACGGGGCGGTTGCGGTTGAGCGCGGCGAGCGGCGATTCGGGATCGAGCAGGGCCGTGCGCACGAAATGCAGGTGGCTCAGGATCCGCTGCAGCCGGTGGCGTTCCTCGCGCGTCGGCGTGAACGCGTCGAGCGTCTGCCGGGTCGCGTCGATCGCAGCGTTGACCGCAGCGAGCGTGGCGTCGAAGCGTTCGGCGTCCGGCCGGGTGAACAGCGACGACAGCGCGGCGCGCATCGTCTCGATCGCGCGTCGCCACGGCGTCGTCGGCGCATAGCGCGGATCGGACGGCAGCGTGGCCAGCTCGTGGCGCAGGTCGATGGCCGCGTTGCCGGTTTCGAGCACCGCGAACATCCAGCGCAACGCGTCACGCTGCACGTCGGGCTGGTCGGCCGACAGCGTGTGCGCCTGGTACATCAGGTCGCGCGCGCCGCTCTCGAAGCGCGTGCGCAAGCCGGCGAGCCGCGCATGGCAGGCCGCGACGGCCTGGTGGCGCAGGTCGGCGAGCAGGCGCTTCTTGAGCCACGGCGCGGTCGGCGGGAACAGCACGGCGAACGCGATCGCCGATACCAGCATCGACAGCAGCAGCGCGAGCGCGTCGTTCATGAAGCTCATCGGATCGTAGTGCGTGATGCTGTCCGGGCCGGCGAGGAAGCAGAAGAAGATCAGGTAGCCCATCCCGTAGCCCGCGAGCTTCGGCTTCAGCGTCATGTAGATGCCGATCGCGAGCAAAGGCGCGAGCGCCGCGCACAGCAGCCAGAAGCCGTCGATCCGCGGGTAGATGCCGAACATCAGCAGGAAGCCGGTGCAAACGGCCAGCGCCGTGCCCATCCCCATCTGGGCGGCCATCGCGGTCGGGCGCGGCGCCGATGACGCGAGCGCGCAGGTCGCCGCGGCGTTCAGCACCAGCATCACGCCGCTCGGCCACGCGGTCTCGATCCAGAACCAGCCCAGCGCGAGAATCACCGTCGCGGTGCGGATCCCCGCGATCGTGGCGGCCGTCCGGTTGGTGCGCGGCTCGTAGCGCTCGATCCAGCGTTCGCGCTCGTGCGTCGCGGTCGCGAGCGACGCATAGGTCGCCGCGTATTCCTGCAGGTCGGTGATGAAGCGGTACAGCAGCTCGGCGGCCGTGTCGAAATCGAGCAGCGGGAAGCCGGGCTGCGTTTCGAGTTCCGCGCGCGTCGCGCGGATGCGGCGCGGCAGCGCGTCGCGCCACGCGAGCAGTTGCTCGGCCGAGTGCGCGGCGTCGATCGACGTGCGCACGGGTTCGCCATGGCGTGTGAGCAGCGGCGCGATTTCGCGGAAATACGGCTCGATCGCATCGATCGCGGCCTGCGCACCGGCCGCGTGCAGCCGGTTCATCAACTGATGCAGCGCGTGAAAGCGGCTCGACGCGCTCATGAATTCGCTGTTCAGCCGCGCGAGCCGGCCGCTGCGCATGCGCGTGTCCGGATTCTCGAACACGGCCATGCTGCGCGCGGCCTCGAAGCCGACCACGTCGGCGACGAAGCGCGTGTGGATGGTCTCGATGTGCGCGCGGTCGAGCTGGCCCGACAGCGCCGACGCGACGTAGTCCACGAAGCTGCCGAAGCGCTTGCGTACCGTCGTGCGCATCTGCTCGCCGGTGTACTGCGGAAACACGAGCGCGCTGACGACACCGGCCGACACGATCCCGATGATGACTTCCGAGACGCGCGTCATCGCGCTCATGAAGGCGCCGTCCGGGTGCTGCGACGCGGGCAGGCCGATCAGCGCGGTCGTATAGCCGGCGAGCAGGAAGCCGTAGCTGCGGAAGTTGCGGTTGCGCGCCGCGCCGGCGGTGCACAGTGCGATCCAGATGGCGATCGCCAGCAGGAACAGCTGCGGCTGCTGCGGGAACAGCCCGACGAACGTGAGCGTCGCGATGAGCCCGAAGATCGTGCCGGCGACCCGGTAGAAGCTCTTCGCGAGCACGGCGCCGCTTTGCGGCTGCATCACGATGAAGACGGTCGTCATCGCCGTCTTCGGTGCCGGCAGGTCGAGCCGCATCGACACGCCGAGCGCGATGAAGGCCGCGAGCAGCGCCTTGAACAGGTAGAGCCACGCGGCGCCGTCGGTGCGGGCCCAGTCGCCGAACGCGGTGGCCCAGGCCGCGAACGGGCCGCCGGCGGGTGTGGAAGCGGGGGAGGAGGCTGACATGGCGTCGCTCCGCGTTACCGTGCGGCCGGCACGCCGGACGCACCGGCGGCGGCCACCTGCGCGGGCCGG